>VSJD01000335.1 GCA_008636095.1 Kiritimatiellota bacterium
CGCGTTCTCTCCTGCCTACTTCCAATGCCGTTATCTTTGGCCATGCCCGCTGGCAAATCGAAAACTATGCATTCAATGAACTCTCGACTGCCTGGCATGCTGACCACTATTTTCATCATCACTCTGTTTCCATTATGGCCTTCTGGCTGCTCATGTTCATTGCCCATACCGTTTTTCATACTTTCTGCGACCGTAATCTCAAGCCCGCTTTCCGCAACCGCTATTCCATGCTCTTCATTGCCGAACAGTTGCGCACCGCTTTCGTTTTTGGCGATTGGGATCGCACCATTCCCACGCAATGATGCGCTGGCGCGCGGACTCTTGCCAATCCACACGAATACGAACCGCGGGATGGTCGTGGTGTGTTCCCCCGCGCCCAAATCAAGAAAATAGTGCCCGGCCAAGCTCGTGAATCTGCCACGCCAACGTCCGCGCCGTCCTACTTCTGGCTATGCCCTGTCAATTCGATCCGCTTTTAGCCCTCAGGATGCAAACTTTCGGAATTCTTGGCGCGAACGTGTAAATATTGACACAACGTGAGGGATCGTGTATAAAACATGTAAATAATAGCTATGGTCAGGCGATAGAACCGCGTGAATGGATACTCCATATAAGAAAGGTGTTTGTATGCAACGTTTTATCTGTGATGTCTGCGGCTATGTGTACGATCCCAAGCTGGGCGATCCGGAGCATGGCGTAAAGCCGGGAACGCCATTTGACCTGGTGCCGGCTGACTGGGTTTGCCCGGAATGCGGCGTCGGCAAGGATCAGTTTTCGCCGGAATAAGGAGCCCCGATCCGTGCGTAAAACGCGCAGATCGGAATGGTTGATGGTATTATCCGCACGTTGTTACGTGCGGATTTAGGAGGATGATCCCATGGAGTTCAAAGGCAGTAAGACGGAACGGAATGTGTTGACGGCGTTTGCAGGCGAATCCCAGGCGCGCAATCGTTACACGTATTTTTCCGGCCAGGCGCGCAGGGATGGTTTTATCCAGATCGCCGATGTGTTCGAGGAAACCGCCAACCAGGAACGCGAACACGCCCACCGGCTCTTCAAGCTCCTGCAGGGCGGGGTGGTAAAAATTGAAGGCTCATTCCCGGCGGGCGTGGTGGGTACGACTCTGCAGAACTTGAAGGCCGCCGCCGCCGGCGAACATGACGAGTGGTCGGAAATGTATCCGGGTTTTGCCAAGATCGCCCGTGCGGAAGGTCTTGAGCCGATTGCTAAAGTCTTCGATGCCCTGGTGGTTGCAGAGCGCCAGCACGAAAAGCGCTACCTTGGCTTTGCGGCCAATGTAGAAGCCGGCACGGTCTTTAAGAAAGATAAGGAAGTCGTGTGGCGTTGCCGTAACTGCGGCTATCTGCACAAAGGCAAAGAGGCGCCCCAGGCTTGCCCGGCCTGCGCCCATCCCCAGGCCCATTTCGAACTGCTGGCGGAGAATTGGTAAAATCTTAATTATGCATCGCAAGGAGAATGCCCATGCTTAATCAAAAAATGGTGGATGCCCTGAACGGCCAGATGAGCAATGAGTTTTATTCCGCCTATCTATACCTTTCGATGTCGGCGGCCTCCGCCGCCATGGGATTAAAGGGCGCGGCCAACTGGTTCATGGTCCAGTACCAGGAAGAAATGGTCCATTTTATGAAGTTTTATAACTACGTCCTCAGTCAGGGCGGCGCGGTCACGTTAGCGGCGGTCAAGGCGCCGCCGTCGGCCTTTAAGTCACTGCTGGACATGTTCGAGCAAACTCTCAAGCACGAGCAATTCATTACGAAATGCATTAACGAGTTGTCGGACCTGGCCCTCAAGGAAAAGGACCACGCCACCGCCGTCCTTTTGCAGTGGTATGTGACCGAGCAGGTCGAGGAGGAAGCCAACGACAATGATGTGCTGGCGCGCCTGCGCCTGGTGGGCAAGGATGGCAATGGCTTGTTCATGCTCGACAAGGACCTGGCAACGCGCATCTTCACGCCGCCGCCTGCGACGGCCGCCGGCGGCGCTCCGGCCGCGTAAGGACTGTGAAAAATATCCGTACCTGCCAGATCTTAGCCCGGATATTTCACGGTTTAAGATCGCCCGTGAAGTATCCGCTTTGGCCGCAACATGATGCGGCCAAAGTTTCGGCGCGGCGCATGAGCGCCTTGCTCAAGACTAACCCTTCGCCGCGCCGGAAGGCAAACCCTGAGCAAGTCCCGTTCTTCGGGGCGCGTCGAAGCCCGAAGGGCGGACATTTCACGCCAATGCGTGAAATGTCCGGGTTAGTCGTTGTGCTTATGGGCTTGGCCAGTCTAGTGATGGCGGCTGATCCTTTTCAGGTATCCGTCCAGCTGGTGTCGTCCAATCAAATGTTGTCTGTGCAGGTGGAAGTTCCGGACCACCACAAGTTATATGCCGATCAATTCCGCGTCGAAGTTCCAGCACCGGCCAAGCTGATTCCGCGCTTCCTGCCAACACCGGAAAGTCAAGCCGATCCTTTGAGCGGAGAAAATACGCTCGTTTTCACACGCTCCTTCAAGGCACTTTACGCCATTGAAAACCTGAACACTAATCGTTTGCCGGTCACGGTGCGATGGCAGGGCTGTAACGCGACCGTTTGTTTTTTGCCGGTAACGAAAACATTTCTGGTTTCATGGGCAAGCCTGGCGTCATCTTCGGGCACCGTTCCTGCCGCAAACACGGCGGCTTTATCAGCCGATTGGCTGCCCGCCGATTGGCGAACCGCAAATTTGCGGTCCGCTGATTGGCGCGCGTTGACCAATCGGTTTATGCTTGTCGCTCAGCGGGCCGGGTATCTCTCACCGTCGGAACTTATTTCATTTCTGGAATCGGCGCAAGGGCAGGGGGGCACTGTGCCGGAAACGCCCCTTGATCGCTGGTTGAAACGGTCGCTGTGGCTTTCGGTCCTGATCCTGCTTGTGGGTGGACTGGCCTTAAACCTGACGCCCTGCGTATTGCCGATGATTCCCATCAACCTGGCGATCATCGGCGCCGGGACTGGGGCGGTCACCACCGCTGGGGCGGTCACCACCGCTGGGGCGGTCACCACCGCTGGGGCGGTCACCACCGCTGGGGCCCAGTCGCGCCGGCGCGGGTTTGGGCTGGGTGCGCTGTATGGACTGGGCATGGCAGTCGCTTACGGCATCCTGGGTCTGCTGGTTGTACTGACCGGCACGAAGTTCGGCGCAATCAACGCTTCGCCTTGGTTTAATGTGAGTGTCGCGCTTCTGTTTGCTGTTCTGGCGCTGGCCATGTTTGATGTCTATCAAATTGATTTCTCCCGATTCCAGGGACGCTTTAACAAGATTGGCATGGACGGCGATAACAGCCGCTATGACGGCAACAGCCGCTGTGGCGGCCATAGCCGTTTTGGCGGCGCGCTGGTGATTGTTGCCCTGGGCGCGCTGGCCGCGATTCTCTCGGGCGCCTGCGTGGCGCCGGTGGTGCTTTCGGTGCTTTTGCTTTCGGCCAGTCTGTATGCCCAAGGTCACGGCGCCGCTCTGCTGCTACCCTTTATCCTTGGCCTGGGCATGGCCTTGCCGTGGCCACTGGCCGGCGCTGGTCTGGCTTGTTTGCCCAAGCCGGGCCGCTGGATGGAACGTATCAAGCACGGGTTCGGTGTCCTGATCCTGTTGGCGGCTGTCTATTACGCCTATACGGGACTGACGATCTGGCAGCAATCGCTGTGGCAGCCATCGCTGTGGCAGCCATCGCTGTGGCAGCAACCGTCGCAGAGCGGCGCAAGCGAGGGATGGCTGACCAGCCTGCCTGAAGCACTGGTTTTGGCGGACCGGGAGCAGAAACCGGTTTTCATTGATTTCTGGGCCTCGTGGTGTAAAAATTGTCATGTCATGGATGCGACGACTTTTCGGAACGCGCAGGTCCGTCAGCAGTTGGCATCGTTTGTCAGGGTCAAGGTCCAGGCCGAACATCCCAATCAACCGCCCGACCGGGATATCCTGGACGCATTTGCCGTGATGGGCTTGCCCACATATGTTGTGCTCAAACCCAACCTGTGACGCTTGAAAACCAAACGCAAAAAGCATTCAAAAAGGATCCAACCATGAGTCAACGCGTAATCTTCGGTAAAACCGGTTTGAGCGTGTCGCCGGTCTGTTTTGGCACGTGGCAGTTGTCCCCCCGCTTCTGGGGCGACCAGTCCAAGACCGACATCCTGACCGCCATGCACAAGGCGCTCGACCTCGAAATCAACTTCTTCGACACGGCCGACGCCTACGGCGACGGTTACGCGGAGACCGTGTTGGGCGAATTCATGGCCGGCGTTCGCCGTAACTCGATCATCCTGGCCAACAAGGTCTTCAACCATTTTAACCCGGACGCCAGCCGCTACCCGGACCTCTCACCCGCCCACATCGTGGAACGGTGTGAGGCGTCTCTGAAGCGCCTGCGAACGGACTACATTGACCTTTATCTTCTGCACTTCTTCGATCCGCTTACGCCGCTCGCGGACGTTGCCGAGACGATGGAGCGCCTGCGCCAGCAGGGCAAAATCCGGCACTACGGCGTGAGCAACCACACGCTGGAGCAGTTCCGCGCCTTGCGGGTCGTCGGCGCGTTCAATGCCGCCCAGCCGTCCTACAGCCTGCTCAACCTGCGCATCGAAGCGGACTTCCTCCCATACTGCCTGGCGGAGAATGTCGGCGTTATGATTTATTCGCCCATGCATATGGGCCTGCTCACCGGCAAATACAAGGGGCACGAAACCTTCACCGACTTTCGCAAGGAGCATCCCGACTTCCAGGGCGAGCGCTTCCGCAAAATCACCTCCGCCGTCCAGGGGCTGAAACCGATGGCCGACAAGTACGGCCTGTCGCTTTACCAGCTTATCCTGGCGGCCACGCTCATGCACCCGGCCATCCAGTCGGCCGTTACCGGCATCAAGACCCCGGACCAGATCGCCGAGGCGGCTGGGGCCATGGGGAAAGAGATTGAAAGGAGCGACTATTTTGCCATACGTTCCGCCCTTGCCATCGATGGCGCCACCAAAGTCAAAGACGCCGCCGGCAAAACGAAGTGATGGAAGGTTACGCCGACGCGGTACCACGCAACGCTCTTGCGTGGAGAGGGAAGAGATCAAGGAGCCGGATCACGCTCCCTGGCCGAGCTCGGGCAGGCCGTGCCTGCCCTGCGAAGCGCCTTGGCGAAGCATGGGCCGCTGTGTCCTCAGGGGTGTCCTCCATAGGCGGATCCGCCTTCGGCGGAAATCCCAGCTTGCTTTACATCTTCTTGTTTTTTATAGCGGCTCCCAACATTTAAGGACCTAATGAAGAGGCAAAAATCTTCTCAATTAATATTTTCGGCCTTTTCTGAAATGACTTCCGATCTCATAATCGGTCAAGGCCCGGTTGAAGATTTTCACATCGTCAAGGGAACCCTTGAACAACTTGCTCCCCATATTAACCTGGCCGATATATAAATTGGACGCCGCCCACTGCAAACTACCGGAAGAACTGGTGACATCGGTTGAAATTAATTCGCCGTCCTGGTAGCACTTCACAATATTCAATCCGTCGTAGGTAAATGCGACATGGCGCCAGCCGTCCCAGAAGAGGGGGGCTGAATATTGACACCAGTGCCAGCCTTGATTGACGGTGTTAATATGGGGATATATTCGATTATTTAAAATATCCAAACCATAAGCTCCTTCCGCTCCGGCAACTTCATTCCAGCCTGTGAAATTCGTTGTCGGTGAATAGACCCAGGCTTCCATGGTAATTTCGGAAACTTTCAAGCTATCATTTGTGCCGCAAGCAATATAATCATCAATCCTGTCAAAGACAAAGGCATCGCCGCTCCACAGCGGACTACCGCACAGAACCCCGTCATTCCCTTCCCAGGATGAATCTTTAGCTATGGCCACTTCCCCCTCGTCAAATTGCCAGCATCCGACCAGATTAATATTTTCTTCCCTTTCCCTGAAATGATTTCTGATCTCATAATCGGTCAAGGCCCGGTTAAAGACTTTTACATCGTCCAGGGAGCCTTTGAATAATTTACTCCCCATATTAACCTGGCCGATGTATAAATTACCCACCCAGTCCGCCCACTGCAAACTACCGGAAGAACTGGTAACATCGGTTAAAATTAATTCGCCGTCCCGGTAATATTTGACCGTTCCCAACCCGTCATAAGTGCAGGCAACCTGATGCCAGCCTTCCCAGGACAAAACGGAGGTATAAGGACAATAATGCCAGCCCTGGTTGGCCGTATTAATATGGGCACGCAGCTGGTTATTCACTATTAAAAGTCCATACGCGCCTTCCGCTCCAATTATTTCCCGCCAGCCCGGGAAATTCGTCGTGGGCGAATAGACCCAGGCTTCCATGGTAATTTGGGAAACCTTCAAGCTGGCATCGTTCCCGCAATCAATATAATCATCAATCCCGTCAAAACTAAATGCATCGCCAATCCACTGCGGGCTTCCGTACAGGACCCCGTGATTGCCCCGCCATGATGAATCGTTGGCTATGGCCGGGTTTTCTTCATCAAACTGCCAGTACCCGACCAGGTTTTCCTCTTTCAGTTGAATATCGTCCACATAATACGTAACGGCCTGGGCCGTATTCCAGTTTAAAATATATACGCCCAATGCTTCATTGGTCTGGGCAATTGTCCTGGTCACGCTTATTTTCTGCCAACCGCTGTTAAGCGTCGTTACGTTTTTGGCATAGGTCCAGCCGGCGGCGGAATAAAGACATATCTTCACCTGCCCCGCTCCTTTAACATAGGCGCTGGCCATATAAGTCTTGCCTTGCTCCACCAAATAGCCGGCCACGGTTTTCAATCCTTCATTCCCGTTGATGCCCGGAGTAGTTACTTTGAGCGCGTAATCTTCAGCGAGCGAGGCGTCAGATATTTCAAGCGTTGCGGGATTGGCGCTCCGGTAGGAAGCCCAGCCTTTTGTGCCCAGTTCAAAACTGCCATTATAAAGCATTTTATAATTTTGATTTTCCATTAATTCAACATTGTCCGCATAAAACGTGACAGCCTGGGCCGTATTCCAGGTTAAAATGTGTACGCTCAACACTTCATTAGGCTGCTTGATTGTTCTGGTCACGCTTATTTTCTGCCAGCCGCTGTTGAGCGTCGTTACGTTTTTGGCGTAGGTCCAGCCAGCGGCGGAATAAAGACATATCTTCACCTGTCCAGCTCCTTTAACATAGGCGCTGGCGGTATAAGTCTTGCCTTGCTCCACAAAACAACCGGCCGGGTTCCTGAATCCATCAAACAACTGGATGCCCGGGGTGGTCACTTTGAGCGCCTTATTGCCCGCGAATGATGCGGTAGACACCTCAAGCGTTGCGGGATTGTCACTGCGGGCGGAAGCCCAGCCTTCCGTACCCAGCTCAAACCCGAAGTTCTCCGTCAGGTTAATACGCTGCCAGCCGATACTTAACTGGCGGTAGCCGTTTGTCCAGCAGGACGAGCGCTCTTTCAGCGCGTAATAATCCACTATATCATTATCGCTATATAACGGATTGACGGATATATCCCCCGTCCCCGCGCTGGTCCCAATATAATTCTGATTCACGCAGAATATATTGTTATAACTGGAATCACATTGCGAGCCGCCCGAACAAACAATTCCATCGCCGGCCGTGATGATGCTGTGATTGATATCTAACAACGAACCGTCCCCGGCCAGGATGGCCTGGTCGGCGGCGCCGATAGTTATGTTCTCAACCAGTGCGCTCGCATTGCCCGTCATTTCGATGGCCGTATTTTCCACGTCAAAGATGCAGTTGCGCATGCGAAGATTATTGGCAGCGTCAAGTTTAATTCCATTAATCCCGTTAAAAGCAATATTTTCAATCAGCACGTTATCCGCGGAACTTACGAGCGCCGCAAAATCGGCCTCGGATGCTATTATAACCAAATCCGCCGCCTCGCCCCTGATCTTGATATCATCCTTGAACAAGAGATTTTCACGGTAAATTCCCTTGGCGACAAATATTTGTGTTTCGGGTCCGGCCATGTTAATTGCACTTTGAATACTTTTAAACGGGGCGTTGGCGGCTCCCGTTTCTGCGGTCACGGAACTGTTGTTGTTCACATACACTTGCGCCGCGGACCATGATGAATAGACCCAGCGCGAAGACAGGTTATATGCGTCAAGCGCCCTCGCTCGGAAAGCAACCGCACTGACTGTTCGGTCGAAGGTGGCCGTCAAATAATCAGCATTGGCGCTTTTAAGCGCATCCCAGTTGGTGCCGCCATCCAGGGAATATTCCAGCTCTATTTTGCTAATGCCGTTCTCATCGGCGGCCTGCGCCGTAATTTCAAGATATTCATCGCGTTCTGTAATAGAGAGAAAACATTCCGGCAGATCATTAAACGCGGTCCAGCCCTTGACGGTTGGCGTGTCTTCAATATAGACATAAATGCGCTGTCCATTGGAAACCGTGTTGGAAGGCGTGAATGTTAATTCAAGCGCGTTGTCGCCGCTGGTCAGCGGGTCGTCCGTTGTTGCGGTTGGACCGGGAACCGCGTAATCGCCGGGATTATACGCGATGCGGCTGGCCAGTATTAAGGAATTTTGTATGTTTTCAGGTTTGGCCTTGATGTACATACTGGTATCCCAGGCCGGGCCGGCATTTTTATTCCTGGCAAAGACATGAACGGGCGCGCTTAAGGAAGTCTCCGCACTAACATTCCGCACAATTATCTTGATTTGACCGGTATCGGGATCATAAGAAATATTCGCACCTTTGACTACCAGCGGCCACTGCAGGCCTCCCCAGACATCATAAAGCCGGCCGCCCGGTGTATGCATCTCTTCTTTCATAAACGTATATTTACTGACACAGGCACTTTCCGCCAGGCCGGTAATCTTGTTTGTGTAAACAAAAGTGCTGGTGCTTTCGTCATACCCATATGGACCGTTAAAGCAGTGGGCTACGGCCATGAGTCCTGCTTCTCTACTGTACCCGGCATAATTCTTCCAGTCCGTGCTGTAAATATAAACCTTGACGTGATCCACGTTATTATTAGTTATTTGGATGTAACCACTATAGCTTGCATAGCTTTCCGTTACGGGCATATGCCAGAATTTACCATCTGGGCCAGCAGCGCTCAGGGCTTTGCCTTTTTGTAATATTCCTCCGGCCGAATTATAGCCCTCCCAATAAACCCCCAGCCACACGGGTGATGTGGACCATGTTTTCACCCCTTTTGCCATTACGGTAAAATCAAGACGGCAAATCCCCAGATTACTGCCGCAGATTTGAGCGGCAACCTGACATCCATCCGCACACATTAACCCCCGGCTGTTGCCAACGCCCAACCCTTCCGCGTGGGCAACGTAAGTTTTCGGATTAACGACGTTTGTTATCTGGCTATTATCATTAAAACGAATCACATATCCGCCTTGATAAGCACTGCCGCCGTTTCTGATAATATAACTCGCGCTATAGTCCTTATTTGACTGGATGGCTATATCCTGATAACTGTCCATGTCCGAGCCGTTTATAAGATAAGTTGTTGCCCCATTAGTTAGTATTTCGGAATCCGGCGACCAGCCGTTTTTTCCATCCTGGAACTTGCCATTAACAATCAGATTTTCGCCGGTTAACGACACCAGGTCAAAAATAACCGGGGTTGCGTCCGTAGAGGTAATTAGCACGCGCGATTTGGTCGCGTTGGCCGGGCAAAGAAATGCAAAACCAAATCCCTTCCACGAAGAGCCTGCCCCTTTTGTATAATCCTGCTGTCCAATGATCTGCGCATTGTTATAATGGATGACAGTAACTTTAGCCGTTGCATTTGAGGCCTGGCCTTGTATTACACAATAAAAATTATAGTTCAGCCCGGGAGTTAAAATAATATCCTGGTAACAGCCGGCCCCGCCAGCCACTATGGCCGAATAACCTTGCGATGTTCTGACCCAATCAACCAGATTGCCCTGCCAGGCTATAATCTGATCTCCGGTCATTAATTCAAAGCCGCCATTCGCTATTTTTTCGCTTTCATAAACCTTGAT
>VSJD01000155.1 GCA_008636095.1 Kiritimatiellota bacterium
ATCCGTAAACAAATGACGTCCAATCCCTTCGGATGTTTTCAAAAATATTCTAGCGGTCTTGCCATTGGCGGGAGATTGGAAATTAATGTTCGCCGATATATCCTTTATGCCTCTGATCTCCCAGGCGCTTGGAACTACATTTTCAAAATCGCCTTCCCGGGAAATTTCCGTCCCGGCTTTTTTCAAACTGAAATTATCCACATAAAGCTTTCCGGTTTTTACGGTCTTTTCGATTGCCTCGTCAACCTGGTTGTCGGTATGGTACCTGGCGCCGGTTGGCAAATTATTGTCAATAAAAGTTGTCGGATAAAGCGAGTGCCAATTTTGAGCGGACTTATTAATTCCCGGATAGTCCGTGTATAAGCAATGAAATTTTATATAGTTATGCCCCCGGTCCAGGGCGGAATACTCGCTCATAAATTTCTGGAAAATATCTATTCCCGGATAGAGACCGCCATATTTAAGATTAATCTCATAATCGTAGTACCTTGTGTCCGCGTATTGTGCGGGCAGTTTCAAATACTGTTGCGGGGTGCCGGGCGCTTCGGCCAGCCAGCCGGTTTCCCAATTGCCAATTCCCCAACCTCGGCTTTGGCGTGTCTCGATTGTCCCGTCATAATTGGTGTAGACAAAGTTATCCGTTTCGATCATCTGCTTGAATACCAAGTAATGACTCCCATATGTACCCCCCGGCCCAAACGGATCGGATCCTATCATAGGATAAGTGCCGCCGCCGTTTATCGAAAACCAGTCTACCCAGGGAATATCCTGGACACATTTCAGCATATTTGCATTTGAATGCGTATATGCCCAAGGTAAATTAAAAATCATCTTGGGATAATTTTTGTTTTTCCATTCATACAGTCTTTTGTGGGCATCCTCAATAATAGCCCTGATTCGCGCCTCTTTCGCCGCATCGCTCAGGCCCGCAAATTCATGGAAATCATGGTATGGAAAAAGTTTGGTCAAATTCACCTGAGTATTGTAAATTAACCAGTAGCTTTCCGCGGCCAATCCAACAATGTAAATTCCCTGCTCATACCTGCTCTTAAGCATGGGCTTCATGTAATTTTCAAGCCAGAAATCGCAGTAGGCCTGGACGGTGTTCAACTCATCAATTACTCCTATGATGTTTCCTTGGTTATCATACTTAAGCGCCCCTATAGGTGTTGATGATCCTCCTCGTCCCCAACCCTTGTGATAGATATCACTAAACCTTATCGCTAATTGCATGTGATTTTTATAGATATCAGTCAAATGCAGTTCCTGCACATGACTGCTATTATATGTCTCATCATAACGCATGCTGGGAATTTCGTATTTTCCTATGCTTTGAAAGAAACGAATCCCCCGATCTTTCAGGTTGGCCAGATAGCCCGGATCAAGATTGATTTGATAGGCGCTTACTATGCCAAAAGAGGTTTGCAACAGCATCCCGAAGAATAACGCCGCGATCAATAAGGGCCTCAGGTTTGTTTTCATGGCTTTTATCCCCTTTCTTATTTAAAACAACCATACATTCTCGATCGTTTTACGTTTGCGCTAAGCAAATTCCTTTCTTCTTGACCTTACTTTAATTATCCGGCATAAATAAATCAGCATTATTCTGGTATGATGAATCGTCATGATTGAATATCATAGGTGACATGAAAACCGACTTAAAACATATAACACCTGTAATTAACCTGCCGGCTCCCATTCCGGTTTTGACGCCATTGGCAGAACAGGGATTGGATTTAGTATCCGCCATTGCGACGCCGCCCTTGCCGCGCACTTTTCCGCGGCCAATGAAAAGAACGACAACGTGGATTTATTCGCTCGCACTGGGCGGGTGTTGTTACATGCAACAACCCGGTAAAATGTTGATGTTAAAACGCGGCGACATGCTTGTTATCAATCCGGACTGCCTGCGCGGTTACACCCTGCCGAAGGGTAAGCGGTTTTATCGTATTTACTGGACCTGGCGTTTTCCGCCCCTTATTCCATTTATTAAACCTGAAAAAGAACAATACTTGCTGATTAAAGTGCCGGAAAAAGCAATCGGCCGCTTACAGTATCTTCACGCAACTTGTCGGAAAATATTTCACTGTATAGACCAGTTCACCCCGTTTAAACTGCACAATATACGCATGGAAATTGAATTGCTTTTAGCGCAGAATCATATTGCGCCTGATCAGACCGGAACTCCGGCTGTGCAATTTGATCTGGCGCAACGCTGGATGGAAGAACACATTGCCATGCGTGATGCTGTCGGCGTTTTGTGCAATTATCTGGCCATATCGCCGGCCACACTCAATCGTTTGTTCCACCAGCGATTAAAAATATCGCCACAAGCTTATTTTCAAAACCTGAAAATGAAATGCGCCCAGACCTGGCTTCAATCCGGAATTTCAGTGAAGGCCGCCGCCTACCAGTTAGGCTATAAACATCCAAACAACTTCAGCTTTGCTTATAAGCGCCATATGGGGGCTGTGCCATCAGAACGTGTTAAAGCCATTAGAAAGTAATTTTTTGCTTGCATCCAAACACCCGCCCGGCTCACACTCCACCATTAATCAAACAAGGCGATACTCTCAAAAGGCATAGCGTGACCGGTTGGTGTTGCGCTCGTTGCTGCCAATAAAAATTAAAAAGTGGAAAGGGAACCCCAAATGAGGCTTTTTCAAAACACGCAACTCTTAAGCGCCGGTGTGTTTGCGGAACGATTACCGCTGAAGAGATGCTTGTTTGTCGGCGGGTTCACCTTGTTGATGGGATTGCGTGCCTTGAATGGTTTTGCGGCGGAGCAAAAGGAGAATGGCATTGCCGACCAAAGTCCTTTTTTTGCAAGCAGTATAGCGGTTGAACCGGGCGGGAACCTGATGCTCCATCCCAAGCTCCCTTATATCGAGGGATTGCCGGATGAAGAGTATAACCTGGTGTTGAATTTTCCGGCTGCGCTCAGCCCCAGCCGCTTGCAGGTCATGGCCACCGACCAGAATGGCAGGATTGACGCGGTCAGCGAGACGCTCAAGGATCTGGTCGTGGATGGGCGAAAACGTGTGGAGTTATCCTACAAGCCCGACCTAGCGCTGGCAATGGATGGGATGGAACTGTACCTCGTTCATATAAACAAAGCTGGTTCCGCATATGTGCCCATTATTAAATTTGCAGGGACATTTGACTGGAAGACATTCCGCAAGGAGGTGCAGGTTTCCGATGACAATGTCGCCGTAATACCGATACTCTTGAAGTGGGCCACGAATCCGACCCAAACCGGAACCTTGTCTTGCAGGGGTCTCCAGATCAGCGAAGCCGATGGCGGCAAGGTAATCTTCAATTTTCGTCCCAAGGAACCGGTGGTCATGAAACTGGGTAAAGGCCAGTCCGGTCGTTGGCTCTCGGAGGATCCCGCCAAGATATATGGCGACAAAGTGAAATTGATTCCAGGCAAGAAATATATAGTTGAATGCCAGGCCAAGGGCGAGGAGATAGGAGGCCCGGGCGTCTCATCTAAGGACGCGTTGACGAAAAAAGTCGCTTATACGCGAACGCTTGTCTTCGACATTGCCCAAAAAATCTCCCTTCCCGACAAACTTATCTGGAGGATAGAAGGCAAGGCTGGCAAAGTGTATGCAAAGGGAGATCTCGCCTTGGTCGCGGCAAAGAAGCGGATTACTCCCAAGGTCATAGACGCTTCCTCGTGGCTATGCGAGACCTCGCTTCATAGCGAGTCTTTGCCCGTCCAGAAGCTGTATGTCGGGAAACTCCACGCTTGGGGCTTGAATACAATTGAGCCGCAGATGCCGGTGCCGGCTTATGATGCGCCCTTGACGGAGGAATCCTTGTCCATTCCGGTTGCGCAGGAGGCCAAGCGCCTGAGAATGCGGGTAAGAACCTATATGCATTTTTTATATGATAATAAAAACTCGGAAAGCTATCTCAAGGCCAATCCACAATTTGCGGCAATTGGTCCGATGGGTAAAAGGACCTCGAATTATCCATTCATTTGCCCCACGCATTATCTTGAGAATGGAAATCCATGGTTGAAATATTACCTGGACGCGATCAGGAAAAGCGTGGAGATCAATGACTCGGATGGCGTCTTCTATGATTTTGAAATCAATGCCGCTCCGTATATAAAATCACTTCCGAACAAGGACGGTTCCCGCCGCTGGGGTGGGTGCTGTATCTGCGAGCGATGCCGCAAGGCTTTCCAAGCCAGCATTGGACTTGATCATGTGCCCAGCGTCGAAGAATGTTGCGAAGATGCCTTGTATGAGAAATGGACTGATTTCCGCTGTCGCCAGAATGTTGAACTGTGGCGCTTGACGAGCCAGGCCGCCAAGGCC
The DNA here is from genome assembly GCA_008636095.1 of Kiritimatiellota bacterium. Lineage (GTDB taxonomy): Bacteria > Verrucomicrobiota > Kiritimatiellia > JAAZAB01 > JAAZAB01 > VSJD01. Next base: position 4,332 of record VSJD01000155.1, read on the forward strand.
GGCAACCCCAGAGCCACTTTCGCGATTTACAGCGGGGGGCCCGGCGATTACAGCCGGCAGGCCTATGGCGTTGACTGGATTATGGCTGTGCCTTATTTGGACTTTGCGATGCAGCGTTACTTTTCGCCAATCCCGGTGCAAGCGGCGGATGGATTCAGCGCCGCCCTTGCAAAGGGCATGCCCGAAAAGCAGGCGCCCCCCAGGATGCTTTTTCAGCTCAACGTGTTTCCCTACTCGGACCAATGGATGTATGGTTGTGATGCCAACAGGACATATGCCGAACTGCTCAATATAAAGAACGACATTGTGCGGACGGTAGCCGTATGCCGGAGCTTCGGCTGGTCCTTTACGGGCATATGGGGACTGGATGACCAGTTGACCCTGCCGATCAAGGAGGCCAATGCGCTGTTGGCCAGATATGAGAATTATTTTGTGAATGGAGCGAAGGTCGCGAACCTGGTCAAAGTGGAGAAGGGGGATGTTGAGATCGCAACGTGGCGCAAGGGGAAGAGGCTGGTGACTTTCGTGTTCAACCGCAAGGCCCAACCGCAGGACGTTGTCTTGAAGATGGAAGGCGTGCCCCAGCCGATAGAGGCGAAGTATAAAGTTGAGGCCCACGACTGTCATGTAAACGAGTGGCCCGGCGCGGAGTCTTTCTGGCATAGGATATTCTCGTGGTGGAAATGAGGGGCCCCATCCATTGATTAATAACCATTCATCTCAAGGTGTCTCATGAACTATCATCAGCGTTTTCTGGACTTTGCCAACTTTGAGCCCGTTGACCGCATACCCCGCCACGCCAGCTTTATCACCGACCTCAACCAGCGAATCGTGACTAAGTTGGGGACCTCAGAATTGGAGAAGCACTTTGACATGGATGTGGCCCGTGGCGCCGGGCTGACCCCGCCGCCCGGCTTCAAGTTCCCGGATTATTCCGCGTATCACCCCGGCAAGGTGCCTGGCAAGGACGGCTTTTCGATCGATGGCCATGGCTGTGGGCACCAGACTGCCGGCTTTTATCATTTCACGGAATACATCAGTCCCCTGCGGGACGCGGAGGAGTTCGCGCAAATCGAAAAGTATCCCATTGCCGGCAATGACGGATGGTCCGACGAAGCCATGCGCAAGGCCGGTCAGGAGGCCCATGCCCAGGGCCGGCCGGCGGGCATTTTCATCGGCCACATGTATGAAAACGCCTGGCAGGTGCGCGGGTATGAGCCGTTCCTGGAGGACTTGCTCGTTCAGCGGGAGTGGGCGGAACTACTGCTGGATCGGTTCTGCGAGAACAACCTGCGCACGGCGGTCGCGGCCGCCAAGGCCGGCTACGACTACATCGCCACGGGCGACGACGTGGCCAATCAGAACGCCATGATGTTTTCCCCTGACATTTGGCGGACCATCATGAAGCCCCGCTGGGCCAAGGTGATCGCCGCCGCGCGTGCCATCAAGAGCGACATTCACGTGTGGTATCATTCCGACGGCAATATCTGGGACATCCTGGACGACATCGTGGAGATCGGCATCACCATTCTGAACCCGGTCCAGCCGGAGTGTATGGACCCGGCGGCGATCCGCAGGCGGTTCGGCAAGCATCTGGCCTTTGACGGGTGCGTTGGGACGCAAACCACATTCCCGTTCGGCACAACGGACGACATGCGGCGGGTAGTACGCGCTCTGGCCGAAAGTTTGCAGGCCGAGAACGGCGGGCTCATGCTTTCGCCCACGCATGTCCTGGAGCCGGAAGTGCCGATCGCCAATATCGAGGTCTTTTTCGAAGAGTGCGACCGCGTCTCGGCCGAAATCTGCGGCCGAGGTAATCGCGCCTGATTTTATTTAACAACACATAAACTGGCCGGCCCAAGCAATCCGGCCGGCCGTAACGGTTCCATAAACAGATTATGGGGTGTATTGGCAACATAGATCTCCAGCTTTCCTGCCTGACCTGCCCATGGTGTTAGCACGACGCGCCACGGCGGAGCAATCCGCACCCCCGCCGGCTGGCCGTTAAAATTTACCCGGCAGGCATTCGCCACACTCCCAAGATCCAGGTACAATGATTCTTCCGGCAGTAAAGTCGGCAAATTGATACTCCGGCTATACAGGCCTTCGCCGGTAAAAAATGGATACCCCTGCTCAGCCCACGAACCGGTCGGCAACGTTGTCCCGGGTACATCCAAAGTCGGGCGGCCATCATCAGTAACAACCACTTTGAACGCGCCGACAATGATTGGCGGCCACAAGCGATATTCCCATTCGAACAGCCCGGCGCATGTTTTGATTTCCAGGACGTTATTGCCCCGCCGCACGGGGGTGCGGTTCAGTTCGGCCTCGTAAATATTACGATCCAAAAGCCGGCCCGGCTGAAAATTCTTGATTTCCGCGCCGTTTAAAAAACATTGAAACCGCTGCGGTGCGTAGGCTTTGCCATCCAATTCGGGATTACTGCGTTCCTGGTCCATCAAAAGGCGCCCGGCTGGCAGATCAATCCGCGAAGGAAAGCTCATTGAATAAATCTGTTCACGGCCGGCCACATTCACCTGCCATTGTCGGAGCGGCAGGCTGTTATAAGCCGTGGAAAAATTCCATGATTCCGCAAGCGGGATTGTCCGCAATAGAAGTTCCCGCCCCCCCGTGGCAACGGACGGAGATGCCTTGACTTTCAAGCCGGATGCCAGCAAAAGTGCCTGGGCCGGTTCAAACGTCCAATCAAATTCATTCTTGTTCCACGATTTTATAGCTCCGGAATCCAAATCTATTTGAACCAACGGCGATTTTTCCCGGATATGCACCCGGCCCAATGCCGCCTGCGACCCGGAATTAAACATTAAATAAAACCGCATCCCGTTCTTTTCCCAGGCGCGGGTCACAAGCTGACCCAGCGCCTTCACCGCACCCGTAATAATAATAGACGGGGCAACTTGTGCAACAAGTGCGCTGGTCAGTCCTTCGCGCCCGGCAGTGTTTGAATTCACGGGCCTTATACTCAATGCATGGACATTTTTCCGTTCATATTCAACGACGGTGCGCAAATCATCATGACCGGGCGTGAACGTTTGGTCATCGGGCGCGCCAAAAAGCGCACAAGGTTCCAACTTGTGTCTATTTGGATCAAAGAGCGAAACGGGACGGGCATTCAGCAAAATGATCTGAACACCGGCCTTGAGCAGTTTTTCAATAATGGTTGCCGTGCGCGTCTCCAGCACCGTTACCGCGGGTAAAACAAGGACTTTGAAGGCCCGGCCCTCGGGCCTTCCGGGCGCGGGCAAGTGAAAACTACCGTCGCCAATTTTGTCGGCCCGACATAAAATCGCTTCATCCGCCACTTCAAAATCAATGTGTTCCCGCAGGAGCGTTGTCACCGTCCAAAGATAGGTGGCTTCAATAAAGTCCGTGACTGCTCCCCGGTCCGAAACCGGCCAGCCCCCCTGGCTATCCGGCAGGGGTCGAAAAATGCCGGCGGTTGATGCAAAAGTTTCGCGGGCGGATTTGGATTTCTGGTTCTGCAGCCCGAGCTCCAAGCCCGCGCGTAGAGAATGGATGGGATACAGTACCACCACTTCAGCCAGGTTGGTCCCGCCGGCCGAAGCCAGGCACAAGCGCGCCATCCAGTCCGTCCACGCGCGGTAGTAGGACCAGAGCGGATTGTGGAAATGATCCGGCGTGCATTCCCATTTGCGTCCTCCGGCAATGGAATAGTACAAGCCATGCGGCACGACCAGGTCAACGCCGACCGTTGCCAGCCAGCCCGATATGCGGCGGATTTCAAAGAGGTCCAGCGACCAGGGCCCGCTGGCCAATCCGAAGCTTTCACACATTACCCGTGCAGAACCCTGAAACCGGGCGGCGGAAGCGGTGTTTTTTATGCAGGCCGCCAGGTTGTCTCCGGAACAATCAACAAGCGGGGCGCCCGCTTGATCCGGCCCCAGCTGATCCACCGCCGTGAGCGAGAAACTGCGCATGACTTCAAAATAATCGCCGATTTGCCGGGCATGCTCGCCCATGCCATCTTCCAGTGCTAAATGGCCGGTGCTTAAAATTCCCGCGCGGTCACAGAACGCGCGAATCCGATTAAAGTAAGCCCCCATGTAGGCCTGGCCGACAAACCGCCAGAAAATCAGGCGCGCGAGACTGGCATTGGGAACGGAAGAACAAAACACACCCGGCAGCAGGGCGCGCAGATCAAGGCCGGTGGCCGCCTGAAAACAGCGCTCAAAATCTTTGCCCCACGGTGTTGCCCGGCGAATATGCCCGAAGTGCGCGCAGGAATTATCTGAAAATGTTCCCTGAATGGTCCGCCCGAATTGTTTTTTAAAGCGGTCAAAATACCATTGATGGGTCAGGCGAATAAAGTCATCCGTTAAATCCGGATCAAAATAATCGGGATAAAAAGAATATTTATCGGAAGGCCTGGCCTGCCAGGGCTTTTCCTCCAGCGCTAAAATTAATGTCGCTCCCCAGTCTTGCGGCACGCGCCATGATTTCAGGCCTTTATCCAATAAGACGGACAAATCCTGGGTCTGCGGCGTTTCAAGCGAGGCGGCAATGGTCATGTTCAATCCCTGGCGTTGGGAACTAAGCGCAGTCCATTCGGTTCCCGGCGTCAGAACTTCTTCATGCCGGACGGCGAGACTTTTCATGGTGCGATCAGGAAAACGAAATGCAAGCTGATCCCCGGCCGGACCGCTGGGATAATGATTCTCGTCATAAAGCCAGACCTGCAAGCCATTCTTTTCCGCAGTTTCAGTGGCTATTCTTATTGCCTCGGCCCAGTCTTCTTTCAAGTAGCCGGTCCGCAGGCCGTCACGCGCGTGGGCCATGAATCCGCCCAGGCCCTTGGCCGCCATTTCCTGAACCTGGCGGACAAGTTCGTCGGCATCCAGCCTGTGATTTAGAAACCAGAAGGCAATCGGACGAAAGGCCGGCGGGGGATTTTCGATTTGTCCAAGAAATTCATCCGGATTATTCATGGTATTTTTACAGAGTAAATTAAAAATTAATTTCCAATTGATGCTGATTATATCACCTTACTGTCGGCTATCAATATACATCTGTAGCCACCCTCGTTAGGGGCAGTTAGCCTGCGCTCAAAAATTCACCACGGCCTTGATGCTCAGGTAAAGCTGGAGCTTTTGATTCTGGGCATCGTCTTCGGATGCGCCGGGGTTAGGGTCCTTGCGATTGAACGCATACACTATACCTAAGCCCGGCGCCATTTTAGCGTATCGGAACAGGGTCAGTGAGAGATTCAATTCGAAGCCGGCGGCGTTCAGCCAGCTTGCATCCAATGCGCCGGTCGTGTCTCCACTCCAGGCATGTCCGCCCTCGTAATACAGCTCGCCGAACAACTGGTGGATGTATAATGGCAGAGTGGCATCCATGCCCCGGTAATATGACATCAGCGGAAAGCGATAGGCGGCCCCGGTCTTGACGAGATAGCGACCGACCTGCGAGTTTTGATTGTAGCCGCGCAGGATGACGTTCCGGTCCAATCCGGGACTGGCCATCTGCTGGACAACGCCGTAACCACCCAAGCCGAAAAAGCTTTGCGCGGTTTCATCGCCCTGCCCGGCGGCGCCGACGCCCTCCAGCCGGAGTACATGATTATCGGCCCATACCACGGGTACATATTCCACCCATTGTCCCAGTACGCGGGTTTGCGAGAGATCCCC
>VSJD01000006.1 GCA_008636095.1 Kiritimatiellota bacterium
AAGTATCTGGTTGATTTTTTCAAGTTTGCGCGCTTCACGCCAACCGGGATCCAGCGTCTGGTAAGCCTGGAACATATCGAGTACCTGGAACAGGCCGAAGCGCTGGGGCGCGGAATTATATTCATCACGGCACACCTGGGTAACTGGGAGTTAGGCGGAGCCATTCTGGCTTCCCAGGGGCGGCGCATCCATGCGGTTTATTTGCCGCAACGGACGAATAAAGTCAATGAACTGTTTCAAAAATACCGCAGTCAGCGCGGTCTCCAATGCATTCCGCTGGGGCACGCTGCGCGGGGCGTCATGGAAGCGCTGAAGCGCAAGGAATGTGTGGCCATGCTGGCTGACCGCGATTTTACCGCGCACCATTTTCCGATTCTGTTCTTTGGCAAGCCGGCGCTTCTTTCCAGCGGCCCGGCGCGGATCGCCGTCAAGACCCAAGCCCCCCTGGTGCCGACGTTCCTATTGCGTCAGCCGGACGACACCTTTCTCCTGCGCCTCTATCCCCCGATTGTGCCGGAACCCTGGAACACGGTGGCAGAATTGCAGGAGCGCATCCGCAATGTGCTGGAACAGGAAATCGGCCGTAATCCCCTGCAGTGGTTCATGTTCGACGATTTTTGGAACCCAAGGAGCAATCATGAGTTCAGCCTCACGCCATGAACAGAAGCCCTGTGTCGTCATCCCGGCCTATCGGGAACAGCGTATGATCCACGACGTCGTCCAGCGCGTTCGGAAATATGTCCAAACGGTTATCGTCGTGGATGATGGTTCCCCGGATCGGACGGCCGAGGAAGCCACCGGCGCCGGTGCCGTGGTGGTCCGTCACACCACCAACATGGGCAAGGGAGTGGCGCTCAATACGGGGTTCAATTATGCGCGCCAGAACAAGTTCGATTACCTGATCACGCTGGATGCCGATGGTCAGCATGATCCCGCCGATATCCCGCGCTTTATCGAGGCCTACGAACGCACCGGCATTCCCGTGCTGATTGGGAATCGGATGGGGGCGTTGAGCAATATGCCGCAGGTCCGTAAATGGACCAACCGCTACATGAGCTGGTTACTGAGCCGGGCCATGAACCAGTACGTACCGGATACCCAGTGCGGGTTCCGTCTCTACCGCTGCGATGTTCTGCCGTTCATCGAAGCCCAGTCCACGCGTTTCGCGGCAGAGTCCGAAATCCTTCTGCACATTGCATCCCGCGGCATTCGCATGGATGCAGTGCCCATTACCGTGATCTATAACGAGGAAATAAGCAAAATCAACCCGATCCGCGACACCTTCCGGTTCTTCCTGATGTTGTCCCGGTATTATCGGGGTCGAAACCGCCCGCGCCAACGGCAATAATTCATGCGGTTCCGCCATAGGCGGAACCGCCTCCGGAGGAAACCAATCAACGGCTTTTTAATAAAAACCCTTGAATCGAAAATTACGCTACCATGAAATCCTCCCCAGCCAATGATCCTGCCCGCCGCGCCTACTGGCGCGACCAGATGAATGCCGCCTGGATCTTGATGAGCCGTTTTATGGAATACCCGGTGCAGGAATGCGGTGAACCGATGGTATCCCTGCGCATGACAGTTGAACGCGCCGGAGTGCGCGTGCTGTTTTCCGAGACACCCGTTGTGAACCTGCGGCCCCGTCTCTTTTATTTGCGTGCCGGTCTGATTGATGCCTTTGTCGCCGTGACCCGGGCGATGAACCGGCACGGGTGGATGCTCAAAGTGGAAGACGGCTATCGTACGCGGGCCATTCAAACCGAATTGGGACGCACCCCGTTTATTTTTGACCGAATTTACGCGAAAATCCTCTGGGAAACCGGCGGTCAGCCGCCATCCGCGGATCTGGTTTTTAAGCGCCTGACGGCGCTGGTTGCCACAGTTCCAAAAATCGGGACCCACATGTCAGGAAGCGCCATGGATATTTCAGTTGTCAATTCCGCCACCGGACTAGAATTGACGCGGGGGGGGATTTATCCTGAGCTTTCGGAATTAACGCCTATGGGGTCTCCTTTTATCTCGGCTGAAGAACGGAGCAATCGCGCGGCCATTACGGAAATAATGCAGGATCAGGGGTTTATGGCGTACCCGCATGAATTCTGGCATTACAGCCAGGGCGATGCATACGCCGAACTGCTGACGAACTCCGGACGCACAGCCCGCTACGGCGCGGTGGATTGCGACCCCGAAAAAAACCCGGCCGTAATCCCGATCAAAGACCCGCGTCTACCGCTCCATACGCCGGAAGAAATCGAGTCCGCCATTCGAAAAACCAGGGAGCGGCTGGCGGAGCAGGATAAAGACCTGAATTTTGCACGCGCAAGTTTGGCGCAGATGTGAGGCGCGAAGGGCGCCGCTGTATAAGCATACTGCAAGCCCTTCGCAACGAAACAGATGCGCCAAAATCGCGCGACCGTCTCTTTCGGCGAACATCAGCGTTTTTGCAGGATGCCTTCATAACCCGTTGGGTTTCCGCCTAGGCGGATCAGCCTCCGGCTGAAAAAGGAAAAGTGGTGCAAGAAATAACTTGCACGCCGTGTTTACCCGCCTGCAGCGCTGGAGCGCAGCAACTGCCTGCCCGCAATGCTAAGCATAGCGTTGTAGGCGGGCGGGCAGGTTGACAAAACATGACAGTAACGTTGATGTTCGTGCAAAATTCAGGAAAAAACATTGAAGCTCCCCATGCCAGGGTGCGGGGCATATTTGCGAAATTCCTCGAAGGCAAGGTCGTCAATCCACGATGTAGTTATCTGCTGATTCGGAATCCGTGTCTTTCTCGTCTGATTCCTCTGAATCATCCTTAACGGCTGTTTTCTTGTAAGCGGCGTCTTCAAATTTGTGGGCCGTCAGTAAATATTCCTGCCATTCACGGAAGGCCAAATCCTCGCGGCGCTTGCGGATATACTGGCTCAGGTCATTCTTGATGGATGCCAACAAGGTCCGGTCGGCCATGATCCTGGAATCCACACGGCCAATCATCACACCGCCCTCGACCGGGATCACGTCGGTCAATTCACCGGCATTCAAAAACAGGATTTTTTTGGTCAGTTCAAAAAACGTGTCCTTATCCTCAACATCCAACCCGGTGCGGACCGCAAAAGGATCCGTGGTGACCACTTCCAGGCGATACGGACGAATGGCCTGGGCAAACGTCTTGCCACGCTGGAGCGCGTCGGCCACGGTCTGGTGAATGGACTCTGCGGTCTGCGCCAGTTTGTTGGAACCCGCCAGCTCCAACGCCGCCTGGCGCGCCTCGGCCCGAACCTCATCATACGCGGGCACGCGCGCGTCAATCTTCTCATCGAATGCCAGCACATAATACGCGTTACTGCCACGCACGGGATGACTGAAATAATCGTCTGGCGTCGGTCGCAGGGTAAAGGCGGCCTTGTTGAAATCCAGCCCGACTTGCAGGCCGGGAACCGAGCCATTCAACGTAAAAACCGCCGAAGTTGTCACTGCCAGGCCGACGGTGCGCGCAACCGTTTCAAAGGAGGGTGCTTGCCCTTTGCGATCCGGGGCCAGTGTAACCTCAAAATCGGCGGCCTGGTCGCCGGCCACCACGTCCGCCGCTTCGCGTGCCAGTTGATCGCGGAGCGTGTCTTCCACTTCTTCAAATGACCGGGCTGACAGCAGATCTCCCGTCCCGCGCGTGGTGAACTCCTCAATGTGCTCGTCATAATAACTGCGCAAGTCCGCTTCGTCCAAGGCGCCTTCATCCAGAAAGCGCGCAAATGGAAAGCTCACATACTTGACCCTCATTTTTGCGGGGATCGTAAAGTCGTTCGTATGCGCCTCAAAATAAGCCCGCGTTTCGGTGTCGGTAACCTTCACGGTGTGCTCCAGATCATCCCGGGTGAGCAACACATAACTGACGACAAACGTATCGTAGAGCTGGTGGTACACCTCCTCGACTTCCAAGGGCGCCACCCACGTGGCCTGGGCCAGCATCAAGCGGGCCTTGCTCATTATGATTTCCTGGCGAATATGGTCTTCAAACTGATTTTCGGTGGCACGCAGGTTTGCTAAAAACTGCTGAACAAAGGCGACGTAGCGCGCGCGGCTGAACTGGCCCTTTTCCTGAAAAAAAGGCTGTTGCTGAATGGCGGCCACCACTTCCTCGGGACTGGATGAGAGGCGCGCTTCCTGGGCGCCGCGCAAGGCAATCAGCCGCCGCCAGGCCATGTGCTTGAGCGCCTCTTCAACGCGGGGCGTGACCTTCAGCGGGCGGCCCACCATGAGCGACATGTACAGGTAGGAATTGAAATAGGCCGAACGCATTTCGGCGGCGGGTACAGGCTTGCCGTCAAGCTTGCCGGCGGCGTTCTTGGTTTCCTCCTCGGAGATTCCACCCGTGTTTGTTTGCCACGCCACAAAAGAAAGAATGACAATAAAGGCAAAACCGCTCCAGATATATTTGTTGCGAATCAATTTGTTGAATTTGGATATAAACATCATAATAATCCTCCATAGGCGGGTAAACCTCGCCCTTGGGTTTAAAACAAAGCACGATAGCGGGCCAACGCAGGTAGGTCAATGCCGAAATCGCCGGGGTTCAATATTAGAATAAGTTGATTCCGTCGAAAAAACCTTCCCTCAGCATGCGGGACACGTCTAAGGGGACGTGCAATATTTGAAGGGATACTCCAACACCTGCCACCATTCAAAGAATATAGTGCCAAAGTTTGCCTCGTCTAAATCCGCAGAAATGTTAATAGTAGATTCTGTATAAGAAGACTCAATATTGTTGCATCCTATTTGAGTGTCGGCCTTACAATTTAATATCCGAACAAATTCGGTATCCGCTGAAAATATCAACTCGGCACTAAAAGAACTTATATTTGTAGATGGATTTGTGTCAAATTGCATAACTCCGTTTCCTACGTCCTGAACTCCCCAGCTCGACACCAAGTATGGAACGGCCTTTCCCATAATGATTCGATGGTCACTGTTCCACCCATCCCATGCGATAGAACTCATTTCAATATCATGTAGTGTCCCATTGGCCACCCCAACGTTCGACGCAATTCCGTGATAAATATAGTTAATGGGATGCTGATACTGTATTGTTCCGCCATATTTTACATTCCGTGATATTACTATTCCAAAATTAGTTCCGGCATTAACTCCACCCCAATAAGGCATAGCAGGCAGGGTTTTTAGCGCATTCAGCACCGTATATCGCTCCTGCAAGTTCGTGACGTATATCCGCCACGGATAGTCACCGTAAGTAGCCGAATTCGTGCCGATCGCAGGCGTGCCTGTAAATTGGTTCGTCCGATCCCCGATCTCCAACTGCGCCCATAATCCCGTCACGGCCAGCATGACTATATTCGTTGTGCCATCATAAACGGTGTTGTCATCCACGTAACAAGGCACAAGATTCGTAGCTTTCAAATCCAAATTCGACATCAAATTATTATCAAGATACCACCCCCCGTTTGTTCCCGCGAAATCCGGCGGACTGACACTGTAGGTCGGATTAGTGGAAGTCTGGGTCGCATAACAGCGTTCATTCACACCACGCGCACACACCATTCCCAACGTAACCGTTGCCTCCAGTTCCGCCGGTGACGGCCGGCCACTGAATGATTCGGCAAATAATACGGGAACTGTCATAAAAGACCATATTGCTAATCCAATATGAAAAGCAATAAAAGCTTTACAATGCCGCGTCAGAATCATGACTTCTTCCTATTTCGTTAAGTTATTTGTTGAACCTTGAAACGTAAATCCGTTTGTTACGTTAAACTCCATCGCCAAATCAGGCTGATTGGTTGCACCTCCGCATTCAGCGCTTGTACACATGACGCAAAATGCCCGCGATCAATCAAAGATAATACTTGGCTGAATAGACTTGCTTGGCGTACCATGTTCCTGACCTCCTTGTTGTTGCGGCGTTCTTGTCCCTTTTCACCAAGAACTATTCACCGCCAAGGAGGTCTTTTTCAAACTTTATTTTGGACAGGCGTGTCCATAGTTAATCTTATTTGTCACTTGTCGATATCTTTATGTTCGTTATTTGGCCTTAATAAAATATTTTGTGTTAAGAATAGCTTCTAATTTCTGCCGCTTGTCTTTGTCTGTTTGTTTTTCAATGGCTTTTTCAATAACAAACCTCCCCCCTTCTGATCCCTCGACGGCACTAATAACTTGCGCCGAGAGATCGCGCACAACTTCATTATCGCTTTCTTCAAGGTTCTTTATCATAAATGGGGTCGCCGGTTTTCCAATTCTTATTAGAGCCAATTTGGCAGGAAACGTTTCAAATCCTATGGGGTCTGGACTACCGTCGAAAAGAGATATATTCTTTGATAACATATCCAGACCTTTGTCTATTTTACAGCGCCCTATCAATACCGCTGCCGCACATTTCGCTTCATTTGAATATTCTGGCTGCGCCAATATCTCAATTAATGAATTTTGAAGATCATTAGACTTTTTGCCATTATACTCTTTTTCAATAGAGTTAATAACCGCCAGCCTCTCTCTCTCTCTCGCATTTTTTAATCGCTCGGCAGATACGTTTAACTTATTTGTCTGGATAATATCGTTTGTTTTTGCATTTACATAGTGACCAAAGCAAAGAATGGCCACACTGATCATCGTTAATAGATGCAATTTCATAAACCGCTCCTTTTGATTAATTACGGTGGATTATAATACGGTCCCGAGGGGAAATCAGGGTTGCCCACATCGATATCTTTCAAATTAATTTGAAGATCAAGGTTGGTATTATCTTTCCATCTGGCAAACCAATGCCACAATGCATTAGACGAACAAATCGCACCATTCCATGTAACATATTGCTTAAAATGGTCATACCGTTCACATGAATCCAAAACCTGATCAGGCGAGATAAATTTTGTTATGTTTGGAGCATCGAGATCGTAAATCTGGCCAAGTGAATCTGGGGGATTATATTTCTTATCTTCGTCCTGAGTGTATGAATCAAAAGTCCACGCATCACACCATCTGCTTGTCCAAACATTACCGTCAATATATTCATGACGCTTCATATATCGTTCTATTGTAAACCCATTACTTACAACCGTATAAACATCACTAGGTTGAAGCTTGCCTATAGGAATGACTTTCCCAGCGGCCGCCTTGGCCCAAAATACATATTGAGTGCCATCTGGTATCAGATAATCATAGACTACAGCACCAAGACTTTCAGTCTTGTCAAGACGATTAGACTCAAACCTCGCTGAATTCGGCGTATTGGTAGTACTACCTGTCGTCCTTATTTCCAATTCGGCCCAGATGATCCAAACATGCCCGGTCGCCGATGACCCGCCACAGGTTGCAACCAGTTCTGTATGCGCTGACACATTTTTGGGAACTTTCCGCTGAAGTTGATTGGTTGTCACCTCTTCGCCGCCCGACCAGGAAATGAAATCTGCTGGGAGCGAAGTAGGATCGATATCCGGTTCGATCTCCGCCCGGACAACGACGTATTCTGTTGGACTATTCGTGTCCTTGATGTCGGCCCATGTGTTCGTGGGGATAACGTTGCTGGATGTTGCTCCAGAGACAAGTTGAATAGACTCCACTTTAAGGACGGTCACGGAACACGTGTCATAACAATTGGAAAAATCAGGAGCATAGGCCTTTACCATGTAATTGCTCGCAATTGATCCGGCATTGACAACAACACTCGTGCCAACCGAGCTTCCCTGAATACTGGCTCCATTCTGAACCGACGGAATCACCGTCCATTGCGCATCCAAACTGCTGTCAGGTGTAAGATGCAGGCTGACTGTATTGCTGACCGCAACATATATGTTGGTCTCCACTATATCTATTTTCCAAACCTGCAAATTCACTTCATCATAAAAACTCGCGTTGTCCTTGGATGTTGCACGGACCTTGTAATTTGTCGCAACGTTACCGGGCGTTATCTCCGCCTGCCAAGCGTTGCTTGATGGTATCCCGGCTCCATCTGTCAAAACCGGAATTATTGTCCAATCCACCCCTTGCGGAATATTTGTTCCGGTCACGGCAAGATAAAGAAATTCGTTCATTGCTTTATGGAGTTTTGGCCTTGATAACCTCGTTTGAACTCGAATTACAATATTTATTGCTGTTTGCCATCCACCATTCACGCCAATTATTGATATTTTCTTGTGCAGGTAGTTTATCCGCTGAAATAATTGGATTGGGAATAATTGTAGCTAAAGCTTTCATGGCAATAACATTTATAGGTTCATAAAGTATTTTCCCTTGTGGCATTTCTCCCTTTGGCCCACGCATATTCGGATCATACCCTTTCATTTTACGTGACTTATTATTTTCCAACAGATTAACCAATACCTCTATGGCCGAGCTGTTAGCTACATAGGCCAGTTTTTTGATTGCATGGTCTTGCAACATTGGATTATCGCTCTTCAGTTCAGCAAGAATTTCGTTCATAGCCTCACTGTCACCAAGTTTCGCTAAGGCCATTTGGACACAAGATGAGATGCTTCCAAAAGCTTTGTTTTTATTGTTATCTCGAATTATTTTGAGTTCTGGGATTGCCTCTCGTTTCCCTTGTTTTCCTAACTCTAAAATAGCTTCTTTATTTCCAGTTTTAGCCGCTTGAACCAGAACTTCCTGTGATGCCTCTCCTTGACGCAGATTATTGTCGTCCGTTTTCTGTGCCGTTCCCTGTATAATATTTATTCCAAATAAAACTAAAACCAGCATAATGGCTTTTTTCATAAGACTCCTTGCTTATGGATTAACTTTATCCCAATCACTCTTTATCACCCTGCTCGGATTTGCGGAAGATGAATACGACAACATTAAATCCTCAATATTTGAGCTTTCGCCCTCAATGCTTAATAAATGTCCCGTTTCATGCGCAGTTATGTTCACAGTTGAATTTTCGTGCGAATCACCTATCCAACTATAACCCAGGGCAATACGTGTTGTCGCATTTGGAACTTCCATAGTTTTGACATAGTAAATATTAAAGTCGGCTGTTGCATCTTTGGCGGCAGTATCGATTATTTCGATCTCTGTAAGTGGCGAGTCTGCACAGCCACCGTCGCGGTTAATATCATAATTTACTGTTGTATTAGAACTGGTAACAGTGAAATACACATTTGCCTGCTTGCCCCAAGTGGTATTATTCAAATAGTCTTCTAACTGAGAAGCCGACGGAACATTGGTAGGAATAAGATTCTGGTTGTTTGCTGTTGTATTACAAATACCATCATCACCCGTATCAATTGAATCGCCACTCACTGTATCATCGCCGTTCGTATTCGTATCGCGGAAATTATTTATTCCTTTGGTCACGCAGATGAAAACCGTGGGGTCAGCCCTTAGAATAGAGATTAAGGATTAATTTATCAACTTCGCTGCAAGGCCTTCTCAATTTTCTCTACTCGGGAGCGCAGCGTAACGTCTGCAGCCAGTCTGCATCTTAACTTCTTTAACTGGCAACTGATCGCCACGCCGGTCTTGGCTCCGAGAATCACGGCGACTTCCCGTTGCGTCCGACCACCGTATTTACAAAGCATCCAACTGGCCACCGCCCTCCATGTGGCGTCTCTGCGTCTTTCCAATAAATATTCCCGCCCTATACCAACCCGCTTCGCCACCGCGTTCAGGATCAATTCGGTGTCCAGATTACGTCCGGTATGCCGAAAGGAGACATCTTCCTGAACTCCTCGTTGCTCAAGCAGTTCCCGATAACACCCATCCACCCACTCCCGAAACTTCGCATTCCCAATGCTGCGTGGCGATTTCTCCAGCTCTCCAAGAAACTCATCGTCCGTCGCTTCCAATCCACCTTCCACAAATGCCCTGTATTTCCCGGGCCTTATTTGCTTGCCACCCCCCATCAGGACCAGCATCGGCTCGTAATCCACACACTCATTGCGCGGTCCCTGACCGATGTAGGACGGATACGTGCTCCACTGGTACGCACGCAGATACGCCACCTTCTCCGCCCTCGGCTTGTCGACCAGCGTGGCCACCTTGACGGGATTTAAGTGAACATACCGGC
>VSJD01000007.1 GCA_008636095.1 Kiritimatiellota bacterium
TCAGCTTAAGAAGATATTCGTCCCCGCTGACCAGGCGGGCACCATAGCGCCCCTGCGTGACGTGTCCATGCCGATTATGGACCCAGTTGAAGTACACCCCATAGCCAGTCAGAATCCCATGCATGAATCCATTTAGATTACCACGCGGCGTTTCCACCACTAGGTGAAAATGGTTGGACATCAGGCAAAAAAGGTAGACGCGCACTTGGCTGCGCTCCGCGACTTCCCCTATGCGCGTCAACAGATATTTCCGATCACCGTCCGTCTTGAACAGGACTTCTTGGCCGTTCGACCGGACCGTAACGTGATAGATCGCACCGGGATACTCCACTCTGAGTTGTCGAGCCATGCACACACTCTACGATACCTCCCACCAATACGCAAGTCTTTATTCTCTATTATAAGGGCTGACCCCACGGCTTTGTACTTTGTACTGCCAGGCCGAGAAAAAAAGACTCTTAACATGTGAAAAATCGAAGCTTTCCCCCTCTTTAACAGGGCGCTCGGCGCTGAAATCCCAGGCTATATCCAGCCATTTGCCATAAGAACCACCGGAAAATTCTTTGCGCATTAGCATTAGAATTTCATTGTTGTTAACATCAAAAATCTGCGCTTGCAAGTGTGTTCGCGCACTGGTGGAATTTAGCATCAATTTCCAGTTCAGAATGCCGTAGCCGCGCCAGTCCTGAACAGGTTCAAATTGCCGGGTAATATGCAACGTGCCCTTCCCCGCACATTCAAAACTCATGCGCAGGGCGTTAATGCCCTCCTTGGTCTCCACGCCAAGCGGTTTGATTCCCGGTGTGGCCGAGAAACGCGCCGCATCGTCCATGGAATCAACCGTAATATCCGCGTGGGCCAGGCCGATTAATAGCGGCATCAATACTGCAATAGTCAGTAATCGCATAATTTTTCCCTTTCCCTGAATTTGGGCCGACTTTTTTGCCATAACCTGAATCAGTGACAGCAAGCGCCGTCACTGAGCTTTTATCCGGTTGTATTGCTGTAGCATCGTCCATCGCCGGATTTTCGATGGCCACACTATAATGCTGACATTCCCGCCCCGTGTCAAAGCACGGGGTAAACTCCAGCGGGAATCCAGCATCAACATTGAATATTTCCGAACGGGACATCCCTTCCCCCATGGGGTACCCCATGGGAAGGGATGAACAAAGAGGCACCCATGAGACTGCGGGATTACGAGGCCAAAGAAATGTGCGAAAGATTCTGGACACTACCGTACTGCCTTTTTGAAAGTGCGAAAAAGATCGTACGTTATCGACACTACCGGGACGGTAGCGGGCGCAGTCCGATTAATTCGAGTTGCTTTTAGCCCACAGGATGCAAACTTTCGGAAGTGCTGCCTCGCCCATGCTTATTCCTCACACCATTTTCACCGTTTTTCCGCCACAGGCGAATCTACAGGTTACTCTAAGGGGTCGTGCAATAGTTGAACGGATACTCCAACACCTGCCACCATTCAAAGAAGATAGTGCCAGAGTTTGCCTCGTCTAAATCCGCAGAAATGTTAATAGTAGATTCTGTATAAGAAGACTCAATATTGTTGCATCCTATTTGAGTGTCGGCCTTACAATTTAATATCCGAATAAATTCGGTATCCGCTGAAAATATCAACTCGGCACTAAAAGAACTTATATTTGTAGATGGATTTGTGTCAAATTGCACAACGCCGTTTCCCACATCCTGAACACCCCACGAATCCACCAGATATGGAACAGCTTTTCCCATAATGATTCGATGGTCACTTGACCACCCATCCCATGCGATAGAACTCATTTCAATATCATGTAGTGTCCCATTGGCCACCCCAACGTTCGACGCAATTCCGTGATAAATATAGTTAATGGGATGCTGATACTGTATTGTTCCGCCATATTTTACATTCCGTGATATTACTATTCCAAAATTAGTTCCGGCACTAACTCCACCCCAATAAGGCATAGCAGGTAGGGTTTTTAGCGCATTCAGCACCTTACACCGCTCCTGAAAGTTCGTGACGTATATCCGCCACGGATCGTCGCCGTAAGTGACCGCATTTGTGCCGATCGCAGGCGTGCCTGTAAATTGGTTCGTCCAATCCCCGATCTTCATCTGCGCCCATAATCCCGTCACGGTCAGCATTACTATGTTAGTTGTGCCGTTATAGACCGTGCCCGGGTCCACATAATACGGCACGAGCGCCCTGATTTTGGAAGCCATGGCCCCCATCAGGCTCTGATCAAGATAAAATCCCGCGGTATTCGTAAACGGCACCACTTGGTACTGAACCGGATTGGTCGAATATTGCGTGGCCCAGCATCGTTCATTCATGCCACGAACACACTCCGCCCCCTGCGCCACAATATTGCCTATCTCACTCGCCGTCGGCCGGTTCGGATAGGATTCGGCATATCCACCGACAACCAGCGCCATGATCCAGAGCGCCACCGCCATAAGCAAATATCCGGCATTCATTTGTGATCCCTTATTATCCGCTAATGCTTTTATTCCAAATGCCATGTCATTTTCCACCAACACTCAAGCCATTATTCTCTACTTATGGGACCCTATGCGTTTTCATATCCTTATTTCTTATTTCCAGGTCTGACCCCAATGCTTCCAATGCTTCGCTTCCGAACTATCTATTTCGCAAACACATTTGTTGATTGTTGAGAAACACAATTGCTTTTACTGGTCAGGGCATCAACTCTCTCATCGAGTTGTTTGGAGGGAGAAAGATTGGTTACGAACGCACTAACCTGCTCCTTCGGTATTGCCGCCATGCCGAGCATGTCGGCAAGTTGTTTTGCCTTCGTCTTGTCATCCTGTGATGAACGGAGAACCTTCACAACACCGGGTAGAACTTCTTTCGCTGTACCCACGCTGAATGTGTGCTTTCGGTTGCCTTTATGGGAAAAGCTGTAGACATCGCCCTTCTCTAGGCGTTGTACGTAGTCCCGGCAGTCCCGGCTGACATATTCAACCGCGTTCGTGGGCGTGATTGCAGGTTTCCGAGTAAGTGGAATGAGATTCTCATTGATCGTATGTCCATCCGTGTATATGACGGTAGCAGAGGTCTTATCGGAGTTGCGTCGTACATCCTTTACGCAAGGAAGTGCCTTATATACTTTTTCTAACTCGTCGGCCAATTCACTTCGTTTGTGATGCGACGAAAGATAAGTCCGCACTCGAACCATATAATCTACTACATTCTTGTCGTAAGGAGTTGAATTTACGGTTATGTTTGCAGGTAGTGATGGAAGTTCGTTCTCTGGTTTTGGAATTTCTTTCACCAATGGTGCATAATTGGCAATGAGTTGGTCGTTGATATAGATGGCCATGTCTTTCCGGGAGACCACATACGGAGCTTCAACATACTGACCTTCCACAAAAACAAAACCGTTGGAAATCGGTTGACTAGTTGTGAAAACCGCGCCGACCGCATGGCTACCCTTTTCATCCGCTCCCTGGCTTAAATGTGCCGGAAGCAAGCAAAGGCATATAAATAACGCCAACGTGAACAGAAATTGCGCGTTTTCTTGTTTCATGAAGATTCTCCTTTAGAATGAACTTTCGCGATTGTCGCCGCTTGGCGTGACACGATTGCCATCCATCCGGCGGCCTTCCGTGCCTCCTTTATTGCGGCATTTATCGGCAACCGCCCGCATCGTCGTTGTGGCACCGCCCGTCTTGTCGAAGTCGAATCCCAATCCGTAGTAACCGTCGGCATTGTCGAACCAGCGGTGATTGGAAGTCGGACAACCGCTCTGCTTGATCAATGCCTCGTTGGCCGAGTTATCCTCACTCATGTAGGTATCAAAGACAATGCATCCCCAGCCTTTCCGGTTTTCTGCTGTTGTATCGGGAAAAACTGCATTGTCGGCAAGAGGTGCCGGGCACAAGGTCGTCCAATCGTTACCGTCCATTTTTACATTATTTGTGTAACCGTTGCCGTCTTCGTAGGCTTCTCCCGCCGTACGTTTCCGGGTGCTGTCGGTGGTTCCATTCATCCGTTCCAGAAACTTCTTGTTCACATCGCGCGCCTCGGTCTCGTCCGTTGGGTTCCAATAGCCACTTCGCCAACGACCACCTGTCGCCTCTTTGACTGACGACTCTCCTTCACTGGGATTATCCGAGGCGGAGTAGCAGATAGACCACATGCCGATTGTCCGGTTGGCATCCATACCGGATTTCCAGTTGTCTGCAAGCCACTTACTGCTTACCTCGACGTAATAACCAAGACCATCCTCACGTTTCGTGACCATATTTGCCTCTGTGCCACACCAGGCATTGCAGGCGTTCTGACCGTTTGTGGTGTCCTCAGCATACACCGAAAGATGTTTGCCTACGGCACCATGAGATATAACGGTGAAGGCTCCGGCATTTGCCATGTTCTTATAGTTCGCGAGAGAGCAGTCCTCGAAGTTCGTATCGGAAGCACTGCTGTCACTGAACCAAGTTACCTTAAAACCTTCGTCTTTGATCTGATTCTGAAATTCCGTGCCGTCGCCGGTTCCCAGCGAAGGCAGTGAAGACCAGACATAGGCATTGCTGCTGACTGGCGTATATGAAATCGTTGGAATAATTACCATTGCCACTTTATCAGTGCAGGCAAAATTACCGTAACTGTATGACCACGCCACCATCACCTTGCCGGTCACAATGCCATCAACATAAAAACTGCTTGGAGAATTTGTGCTACTCAAATCATAGGTTTTCGGAAGCGTGATTTCGGCCGTTTTATTTATAGTTGTCCAGACCTTGATCCTGTCTCCGCCTTCAATCGCTTCCAGCTTTAACACGCCGTTGGTCAACGCAGGGCGCAATGCCAGTTTGATTTCACCCAAATAGTCGGTGTTTGTGTTGATTCCATATCCATTAACGCAAATAATTCGGCCGGGCGCGTATTCTTCATATTGGTCCTCACCAGCGTCGTCCGCATCAATTGTTCCGTCGTTATTCGAATCAGTATCTATATCTATTTGCACCACCGTCACCGTGCAAGTGTCGTAACAATTGGTTAAATTGACGGCTGTGGCCAAGACTGTGTAATTAGTAATGATCGAGCCGGCATTAAATACAATACTCGTGCCTACCGCACTTCCTTCAATGCTCGCTCCATCCTCCATCTCCGGAGTGATATCCCACTGCACGTTTGCAATGCTGTCCGGTATCAGGTGGAGGATGGTTGTATTGGTAACGCCGACGTAAACATTGCTTTCCAGAATATCCACTTTGATCACCAAGAGATTCACTTCGTCATAAAAATTCGTATTATCTTTTGACGTAGCCCGGATTTTATAATTCGTGGCAATATTGCCGGGCATGATTACCGCTTGCCATGCGCCGTTGGATATGATTGTCGCACCGTCTGAACCTGACAAATCTGGAATGGTGATCCACGTCACGCCCTGCGGGATATTCGTTCCGGTCACTGTGTATTGGGCCGGATTCGTGCTCCCCAACAGCGCGAAGGCATCACGCGGCGTAATCCAGATATCGGGAATTATCAACTCATAATAAACATTCGTAATATCAACCTGATACGTACCGGAATCGCTTTGATTTATTCCCGGAAAATTGCTTGGAATTACCGGGCCGATATCAACAACATTGCTCACCGGACCATAAGTCCCCAGACTTCCAACAAAAACGTTTGTGATTGCCACCGGAATATCGTTCGTTGATGTCCACCAGACCGATGTTGACGATTGGAATGTAATCTTGTTCTGTAAGACCCACAAATACGCACTCCAACCTCCCACGGTATTCAGTGTCCCTCGAACCCATCCGACGTTGTCGAATATCTTACCGGGATAGTTTGACGGCGTCCAGTTATAAGCCAGTGCCGCATTCCACGCGACCAAGGCCGACCCACGGCATATTGGAAGCGCCATTTGCCGCTCAATCGCATACGTCTCGCTGGAATTTGTCTTGATCGAACCCTTCACAATATCCGTCAATTTATCAGCCGCCTCATTCAACTGATATTCGGTCGGAATTTCAGGAAGGTTGGTAAATGTCACCGCCTCAAACTTAGGGGGAGTATGATGATAATATGGCGTCTCGGCAGCAAGAAATGCAGAATGCAGAATGAAGAATGCAGAAACAATTATTGCCCGCGAAACACGCGAAAGGACGCTAAATTTTAAAGGCAAATATTTTACTTCGGATTTCATTCTATCTCTTTTTCGCGTTATTTAGCGTGCTTAGCGGGCTAATCCTTTTTATAAAACATACCCGAAAGTGCGATCAATGCGTTTCGCATATCAATTAAATCCGCCTGCGAGCCGGGGGTATTGGTAAATACCGGCACAGTCCCATAAAACAACATCCAATGCCGGATAATCTTCTGCCTGGCCAACTCGCGCACTACCGTTGAATTGCCATCGCTATCGTCCAGAGGATCATACCCATGCGCCACTTCCCAGCCATCGGAAAGTCCGTCACCATCCGTGTCAGGATTATATGGGTCCGTCCCGTGGGTCGCTTCCAACCAATCCGGCAAACCGTCGCCATCGGAGTCCACCGCTGAATCAAAACTGAACACGTATTTTACCTGACCAATGTTGGCCAGGGCGAAGTCGTTGGTGGACGAAGCATTGCCCCAGGGATAATAGCCCGGCATGTTTGCAGGGAAAGTATTGGTTAAGTTGAACTCGTGGAGGCGGTCATAAAACGGCTGAACCACGTATTTTACCTGGCCGAGATTGGCAAGATAGTAATTGTTGGAGTTGGAAAAGGCAGCGATCAGCGCGGAAATCGTGGAACCGGCGCCGAAATAGGCTTCCATTTCGTCGCGGGCGTTAGCGGCCATCCATTTCAATTGGCCCTGGGTAATGGGCGCGTAATCGTTCGGGGACAGGTTGGGATCAACTGCACCACGGGTGAGCCACCACGAAGGACCTTGGGCGAAAAGAAATGTAGAATGCAGAATGAAGAATGTAGAAACCAAGAAGCGCAAAGAAGGCAAGAATATTACCCGCGAAACACTTGACTTGCTTACTGAAACCACAAAAGGCAAAAAAGGAAGGGACGTTTGCCCGCGAAACACGCGAAATAACGCTAAAGTTTTAAATTTTAAAGGCGAATATTTTTCGCAATTTATTTTCCGCGCCAAACGCAGAAGAAAAATTGCGAAAAAACCGCTTTCACTTCGTGATTTCATTTTATTGCTTTTTTTAGCGACCTTTAGCGCCTGCCCGACGTAGCTTTAGCGAAGACGGATGTTTAGCGGACTATCTCGTGTTCGCTATCCTTTCCCATTCTATCTTCGGATAATGCCCAAAATTTACCAATAATCCAAGTTTGAAGCCCGTTGCCTGGAGATAATTGATCAACTGCGCCCGATGCTCATCCGCCAGTTGGGAAACCGCTTTAATCTCCATAATGATCTTGTCATAACAAATGAAATCAGGTGAATAGGTCTGTTTGAGTTGACGTCCTTTGTATTCCAATGTTAGGGATTTCTGCGAGATGAACGGCACACCCTGCAAATCAAGTTCTATTTCCAGGCATTCCTGGTAAACAGGCTCAAGAAAACCGCAGCCTTTGTCTTTATAGACCTCAAAACACGCCCCCATAATCTTAAATGCTTCGTCCTTATAAATTAAATCGTTCATTTAGAATTTTCCCGCCAAACACGCTAAATTACGCGAAATAAGCGGTTTTTCCCGCAATTTTGACGGCACAAAGCGCCAATAAAGTTACGAGAAAAATTCATTGCTTCGCAAAAATCAATTCACTTTTCGCGTCTTTTAGCGTGTTTAGCGGGCTATTTCTTATCTTGTTGCGGGCTAAACTTGTTTCCCTTACTGATTTGTATATACTCCCATCGGGACATCGCCGGCGGGCGCGCCGGCTGTGATGGAACCAGTGATATCAAGAGAGCCATTGACCACGCCGCCGGCCGTGCTCAAAAAGGCGTTTGCCTCATTGGTCGCCGCTGTCCCCAGTCCCAGATTATCTCGGGCAGTGCCGGCATTGGCAACATCCGAGAGATTGTTAGCGGCGATCAAGGCGCCCGCGTTTGTGCTCAATGCGCCAACTTGTGTTGCGGTTATGCCGGTAATTTGGGAACCATCGCCATTCGGCGATAGAAATGCTCCGGCCTCATTCGTTGCCGCGGAACCAAGGCCAAGATTGGCGCGGGCGGCGGCTTGATCGGCAATATCCGAAAGATTATTTGAGGCTGACAAGTTTCCTGTAGGCCAGGTTGTGCGTGTTTCTCCACCCAGGGTAATAGCCGAGACGATATTCGTGCCATCCACGCGGGCATTGCCGACCACATGCAGTTGTTCCGCCGGGTTGTTGGTCCCGATACCCACTTTGCCCATCAAGACGTTGACGCCGGAGGCGCTGGCCTGACTGATGCCGTTGGAGGAGATTGCCAGCGTGGTAACATTGCTGGAGGTAGTCGCCGGATACCTCACGATCACGATACCGGAGCCGCCCGGTTTACCACAATTACTTGAGTTATCATACCCACCTCCTCCACCACCTCCAGTATTATTCTGTCCAGGGGTAGCATATGGGTTATCATCATTACCATTCCCATCCCCACCACCATCGAAACCCAACCCCCATTGATTATCCCCCCCTTGGTCGCACCCCCCACCACCGCCACCGTAACCTTTTGCAACGCCAGAAATACTATTTGTAATCCCAAATCCTCCATTCGGTCTTGCATCTGTATATGACAAACCAATACTACCAGCTCCACCTCCGCCCGCACCGCGATAGCCATAAGCACCGTTACCACCATTGCCACCCGCAAAACCCTTGCCCGGTATACCTGCTGCCCCTGTTTTATAGGTTTGTGCATCACCGCCTCCACCAGAACTGCCAGTTGATGCTTCCCCTGGGACCCACCCGTGACTTCCACCCTTTCCGCCACCTAAAGCCGTTATGTTTGCAAAAATAGAGTTTGATCCCTTACAACCCTCTCCACCACCTTCGCCAATCACTACAATATTTGTACCCGACAAAGATACACTATTAGTATAATACACCTCTCCGCCCCCACCCCCTCCACCAATTTGATTACCTCCCCATCCGCCCCCCGCCACAACCAACACATCGCAAGTCAACGACCCGCCAGGCACAATGAAATTAGCTGTTCCAACATTCGTAAACGTATGAATGCGATAATTGCCATTGGTGGTGATTGTTCCTCCGGTTGCTGTGCCACCCCCGTTGGTTCCACCGGCGGTTGTGGAAAAATACATGTTTCCCATAATCGTGGCGTCTTTTGTGACCGTCAGGTTGTCGGTTGTTAAATCACCCGCCCAGGCGGAGGCGGCTGAAAAACAGACGACGGACGACAGACACCAGATGACAGCCCGGAGAAGACAAAGGTCAGTAAGAAAACGAAGTGATTTTATTTTCGTTGTCATGCTTATATCTCCATGCATTTCTTTTTTCGCATTATTTAGCGCCTGTCCTGCCATAGCTTCTAAGCGAAGGCGGATGTTTAACGAGCAAATTATTTTCTTACAACTTCACATTCCCATCTATAACCACTTTCACGTTCTTACCCTTAATATTCAGATTTTCGTTGTAGGTTCCGGATTTGATGACCATCATTGACGCGCCATCGGCGTCAACTGCGGCCATGCCTTTGTGGACCGTCTTTTTTGGCCCCTTCTTCTTCCCGGAAATGGCCGGCGCCCGGCCCGTAAAGGTGTCGTTGCCCCGGACCTGATCCACGTAGATAATGCCTTTCTTATCCTTGTCTTCATCCCTGTCATCGTCTATATCCGGGTCGGGCGGCACAGGACTGTTCGTGTTCGTTGTATGAAAACAGGCTTCATAGTCGCTTATGCCGTCGCCATCCGTATCCACGCAATAATCCGACGTCCCCAGCTGTCTTTCCTGCTCATTATCAAGACCATCTCCATCTTCATCAATGTAGACCAATCCTTCATAAACGATTACCTCTCCTTCCGTCTTCGCCCCTTCGCTTGAACTCAGGGCTACGCCGGACAAGTCCGTCTTCGCC
>VSJD01000004.1 GCA_008636095.1 Kiritimatiellota bacterium
AAGGCTTCCTCCTTCGCTGAAGCTACGGAGGACAGGCCGCCGGACAAGTTGCCGCGTCTTAAGTGAATAACGGCCGCATCAAGTAATTTTGCGGTCGGGATGTTAAGAATGACGATGGCCTCACTGGCCGAGCTCGAACAGGCTACATTGCTTTCGGTCATCAGATTGCCGCACAAGTCTTCGACCAAGACCGTGCCATTGGTATCCAGCAAATCAACGTAGAGCGATGAATTGCCGGTATCCAAATAATGAACGGCATATCGCAGATTGTTGGTCAATATTGTCCGGTCAAGGTCAATGGATAGGCTACCTACGTCCAGAGGTTCCTCGGACTCTACATACCACGCCGATACTCCATTACTCCCACACCCCCATACTCCGTTACTCCCATACTCCATTGCCATCCATTCTCCGCCATTTTTGTAAGCTCCGAGGAGCCAGTCAGGATGCGCATAATCATATTGATCCCCCGTCGTGAACTGCGGCGCGCCCCATTGAATATAGGCCCGGCTGACGGGAATTGCATCCACATCATCGTTGAATTGATCGCGATCCGTGTCGGGCGCAAATGGATCGGTCAATTGGGCAGATTCCCGCAGGTTGCTGAGCTGATCGCCGTCGTAATTCAAGTAGGCGTCGGCAGGATTGGTGGAATTCAGGCCAAAGAACAGTTCATAGGCATCCGTCATACCGTCGGAATCAGTATCCGATTCCGATGCGCGGTCAAAATCGGTCGCGCTAAACAAGGCCAAAGCGGATGCGAGGAGCAGTGGAATGCCATACAGGAGGGGTTGCCGCACGGCGCCGTCCTTGCCTCGAAGGATTACGGGGAAACGGCCGCCCCACCATGTCGGTCGTATAAATTTCATATCAGCACCTCGTTAACCGGGCGGGGTTGACTGAACGAGTCTGGCCAATGGAAAAACGGCTTGACTATCGGGAAGCCAAGGCCGATCAAGATCGGCTGACGGCTGACGGCTGACGGCTGACGGCTGACGGCTGACGACTGACGACTGACAACTGACGACTGACGACTGACAACTGACGACTGACGGATGGCAGACGATTACGGAGGCTGGGAAAACCGCTCGGCATGGATCGGGTGATGGTCATTGAGATAGTCATTCTGTGCATCCAACCTGTTTTTTCAAAACAACAAAAAAAGATTCTGATAAAGCTGGATCGTATTGTCAATCCTTTTTTACATAATAAAATTGTCATACTAAAAATCGCCAGGGTTGATTTCATCGGCGGCAATCGGTATAGTTGCTTTCCACAAACGAGGAACCATGCAAAACAAGAAATTCTATGTCACGACACCGATCTATTACGTCAACGCCGCGCCCCATATCGGGCACGCCTACACCACCATCCTGGCCGACGTCCTGGCGCGCTATCATCGTCTGCGCGGGGTTCCCACCTTCTTCCTGACCGGCACCGATGAGCACGGCCAGAAAGTCCAGCGTGCGGCCGAAAAAGGCGCCATGACCCCCCAGCAACAGGCGGATCAGACCGTGGGGCGTTTCCAGGCGCTGTGGAAAAAACTCGACATTACACATGATGACTTCATCCGCACCACGGAAACTCGGCACGTGCGCGTTGTTCAACAAATTCTCCAGACGCTATTCGACCATGGCGAGATTTACCGCGCGGAATACGACGGCGGCTACTGCGTGCCCTGCGAGCGGTTTTATACCGGGCGGGAACTGGAGGCGGGTACCTGCCGGGAATGTGGCCGCGCGTTGGAACCCATCCGGGAATCAAACTATTTCTTCCGCATGAGCGCCTACCAGGCGTGGCTGATTGATTATATTCACGAACATCCCAAGTTTATTCAGCCGGATTTCCGGCGCAATGAAACCCTGGGATTCCTCCAGCAACCCCTGAACGACCTTTGCATCTCCCGACCCAAGAGCCGGTTGAGCTGGGGAATTGAACTCCCGTTCGACCATGATTTTGTGACCTATGTCTGGTTCGATGCCCTCGTCAACTACATCAGTGCCATCGGTTACCTGGCCGACGACCAGCGGTTTCAGCGCTGGTGGCCGGCGTCTTATCACCTGATCGGCAAGGATATCCTGACCACTCACACGGTGTACTGGCCGACGATGCTTAAGGCCATGAATTTGCCCATGCCGGAAACGATTTTTGCCCATGGCTGGTGGCTTGTCGGCGACAGCAAGATGAGCAAATCGGCCGGTAATGTCGTTAATCCCATTGAGCTGGCCGATCGTTACGGCGTGGATGCCTTCCGTTATTTCCTGATGTCCGAAATGACGTTAGGCCAGGATTGCAATTTTTCGGAAGAAGCTTTCATTCGCCGCTACAACGCCGACCTGGCCAATGATTTAGGCAACCTGCTGAGCCGCGTCATGAAGCTGGTGACCAGTCATTGCGGCGGCAAGATTCCGGCCGCCACGGCGGAAATCGTAGGTGCCGACGAACAGCAGTTGCGCCAAGCCGTTTTGAACGCCGCCACGCGCATGGAAGAATGCCTGGACCAGATGCGGCTGGATTTGGGATTGACGGCGGTGGCCTCCGCCGTTAGGGAGGCCAATCGCTATCTGGAAAAGCGCCAGCCCTGGACGCTGGCCAAGCAGGCGGAGCATGGCGCGCTCAATACCGTGCTGTACCACGCGGTGGAAACATTGCGGATCGTGAGCGGCCTGCTTTATCCGGTCATGCCCACTAAAATGCGGGAACTGCGCCAGGTTTTGGGGCTAAGCGCGACGGAACCTTCCTTAGACCAGCTGAAGATCTGGGGCAAGACTGTGCCGGGTACGCCGGTAGGCGCCATGGTGTCATTATTTCCGCGTATTCAGGCCGGCGCCCCGACCCAGGCAACGACAGCAACCGGCCAACCGGCGGCACTCCCGCAGGCAACGCCGCCCACGGGCGTGACCCTTGTGGAATATGCGGACTTTGCCAAGATCAGCCTGCGTACGGCCACCGTGTTGGCGGCGGAAAAAATTGAAGGCACCGACAAACTCCTGCGCCTGCAGGTTCAATGCGGCGAAGAAAAGCGTCAGATCGTGGCCGGCATCGCGCTCTATTACAAACCGGAAGAGCTGGTCGACAAAACGGTCGTAGTCGTGGCCAACTTGAAACCGGCTAAAATCCGGGGTGTTGAATCCCAAGGCATGCTATTGGCCGCGTCTGCCGAGAACCAATTACGGCTGATTACGGTGGATGGTGTTCTGCCGTCCGGCGCCGTGGTGAAATGAAGTTAGACGACCAGGTCCACGCCAAACGTTTTACCTGTCGGCGTGATGGTTGCAACACCCTTGCAAGCCGCTTCCACCGGGCACGCAAGAATCGAATAGTCGTATGTGACCTGGCCCCGCGCCGCCAACCACCGATACGTCGGTAGGCCCTGAAAGCGGCCACGCTCCACGGCTTTGCGTAGACCTACCGGGAATGGACTGTTGCTGAATTCCATGCCGCGGGTCAGCGACTTGCCGTTCCAGGGCGGTGCCTTTCGGTCGCGGTTTTCCTCCCAGATACCGAGCCATGGGAAATCCGCGCGACGCCAGACATAGGCCACCATCAGTCCAAACCGTGAATTCAAAGCGCTGAACCAGGCATGTTTCTGTTTTGGGTTCATCAGATTGGCCGTAAAGTCTCCGTATTTTTCCCGGCCGACGAACCGTAAATCCACTTTCTTTTTTACGCCCGGGCCGAAAGGCCAGGTGAAGGGCGTGTCCGGTTTCAGGCGTTGCCGCCGGCCGAACGGACCCGGAAAAGTGTGTCCCTTCGTGGCCGACATATCAAAGATCGTCTCTGAGGGTTCCACGAACGGCGGACCAAAAGTCACATGCTGACACATCGTGAACGGGACATCACGCCGCGCCAGATTCACAACTACCTCGCGAATACGTACGATTGCCGAGCCCGCCTCGAGCGTTACGGTCCGCACAAATCGCATCTGTGCGATCGGTAGAATACAGCCATACTGGAAGACCAAACGCCGCGTCGTAACCTTGCGTTTCAGAACCCGCCAGCGCGCCACGGGCGCCTCGCCGTGACACCCTAATCCGGCTTTGGCTTCCTCCGGCGATGGGTCGCCAAACGCGCCCAGGCACAGGTTATGGCCTGCAATGCAGGCTAACAACTGGGCGCCATACCGCTTGGCATCCCGCGGCCGATAGGCGCCGGGTTCGATGGACTTCCAGATCGGGATCCAGAAAGGATTGACCTTTTGACGACCTTGCACCCGTAATCCGGCGATATTTCCGCCGCCGGCCATCAGGAACAGCGCCAGCTTGTTATTGCTCAATTCCCATCCTTGCCGACCGTGCATGGTTTTGGAAACAATCTGCATTCGCCCCCTCCTATGATGTTAGAATTAAGGACTCAAGTTAGGCCTTCGGCAACTTTGACAAAATGATTAGCCACAAAAATGCACAGATTCACAAACATGATAAATTAACGCACTTTTTTGTGCTTTTGGTGCATCTTTGTGGCATCTTTGAAATTTTCTATACATTCGAATCAGTCCTTCGGTAACTATGGACTGAACCTAATCGGGGCAAAGTATTGCGGCACATGAAAATTAAATTCCGCCCCCAAGGGCGCCCAGGAGACCCAGTGCGGATGGGACGTTTTATCCGCGCATTTGTAAAAATTAGCGCGCCAGACCTGGCCGGGAATCGGCCCCAAGGGACCGACATAGCGTTCAAAAATCGTAAATGGAATAAAATACTCGATGCGCCATTCCGTGTCCGCTTCGATTTCCGGGTCCACGACCTGCGGCAGGGAATGATAGATCTTCACTTGGCGTCCAAGCTCCCACGGTACGGGATCATATTTCTGTTTGACGGACGGGTCAGGCCGCGTGCAATAATAGAGCAGCAACGTGCCGCCGCAGTTGATTTCAAAATTGAAATAACCGTGACCGGGCTTGGGCTCCACAAAAAATTCAACGCAACTGTCCGTGCAGACGCTGGCTTGGTACTGGGTCTGCACACAGCGGATATATTTATCAAAAACCCGAAAAAATACAAATAGGCCATCGTCTTGATAAACCGCCTTGGCCTCCACGCGCGGGTGGCGGGACTTGCTCTGGGTCAGAAAATTGGTGAGTGCAATGACGTTGGCCGGACGCCACGGGGACTCATCCCATAGGCCTTTCAGACTCGGACGCTGGGTGGCTTTGTTAATGACGTATTCCATTTGAACCTCCTTGTTTTCAATGCAGTAGGCAGAATTAATAGATGCAATAATGACTAAGAGTGCAACGACTTTGGCCGGACGCCGGATGGCTTTGGCAATGGCGTATTCCATTGGAACCTCCTCGTTTTTAATGCAGACGCCGCGTGAGGTCACGCGGCCTACAGTTCCCCCTTGTTTTTGAGGGTCGTTGTACCCCGCCGGGCAATTATTTCACAGCTTTTGAGTTATAACCGACTATTCAAGATCAGGGTCTTAACGGTCTGTTTTTCGCGCGCCGCACCGTCAACTCCGGCCCAGAGCGTGTCAAGAATCTGCGCTTCGTCTTTTTCGGGCTCGCTTTCGCGCAGCATGGTCAACGCCGCGCGCGCGCCCAGAGCATAATATCGGGGTGTAATCCCCTGCCCCAGCGCCAGGCGCATGGTCCCCACCAGGCGATCGTCCCAGCCCAGCTTGCGGCGCGGATCCCGGACGACGCGCTCCACAAGGTCGCGCAGATGCGGATTCATCATCCGGCACAGAAGATCCTCAGCATAGTCGCGGTAACCCGCTTCTGTAAAGAGCGGATCGAGCCCATGGTATTTCCGGATCAGGGCCGCGCCGGATTCCTGCAGGAAGGCGGCGCGGGCCAGGTCCACAATCTGCGGATTCCGGCGAACATCGGCTATCGTGTTGTATCCCTGAGCGCGCGCGAGATAGCCCATGAGGGCGTGCGTTGCATTGTGGCCGTAAAGCTTGGCCTCTTCAAATGGCAGGAGATCGTCTTTTTCAATGAAAATAGGAATACCGCGCGGGAAGTCGCTCCAGGCGATCCGCGTAATGAGGATGTGGTTAAAAGCTTCAACGAGCACACAGCGTCCCGTGGCGCCGGCCAGGCGCGCCAAATCTTGCTCCGCTATTTGCGCCTCATCGGTCACGATACCGCTCATTTTGCCGATAACCGTGTTAAGGCATTGCACGGATGTTCGGAGCGTCGTTGCCGGGACAGCCAGGCGCGCGATCAAATTTGCTTCCAGAATTTCGGCCGCGTGGTTGTGATTTTCGGCGGAATAAACGATACTGCGGCGAGCCTCGCCCCGGGAACGGCGCCGGGCAAACCCATCCGTGAGCACACTGATCACGGAGGCCGCACCGCCCGTCTCATAAAACCGGACGCTGGGCAAGGCGCAAGCCAGTTCATCGGCGTCGGCAACGGCGGCCACCAGCGCCTCACGGTCAGCCGGGTCGTTCGGATTCAGAATCGTGATCGCGGTGATTTCCTTTTTCTCAATCCCCTGCGCGGTGGCGATATTCACGCAATAGCGGCCGCCGGCTTTACGAATGGCGTCCACGACCTCCGGCATTACCTCGGCCACCACAAACCGGTCAAACTGACCCGACGCGTGCGCCTCGTAAAGAAAGAGGCCCGCCTGGATCGCGCCGAACCCGAACCCGACAAATGATTTTTTCATGACAATCCATGTTGCGCCTTTGCGTTAATAAACCGTTCTGCTATAACTGGCATGCAGCGTAGCATAAGGAATTCCGGTATGCAAATTCATCTGGCCCAGTCGGCTGGTTTTTGTTTCGGGGTGCGGCGCGCGATCAAGATCGCGCGGAACTTGGCGGCTTCGCATCAGGCCGTCTGCATGCTCGGCGATCTCGTGCACAACGAAACGGTGATCCGGGAACTGGAAGCGGCGGGCATCCGAAAAATCAAGCGGCTGGGACCGGGCCGCAACGGAAGACTGCTCATCCGCGCACACGGCGCGTCCCGTCGGACCCTGGCTCTAGCCCGCCACCACGGATATGCGCTTGTGGACGCCACCTGCCCCATGGTTCGTGAAATCCACCGGATCGTTCGATCCATGGACCGCCAAGGGCGGCGCGTGATCGTTATCGGCGATCGTCGCCATGACGAGGTGCTGGGTATTATCGGCCAGATTGCCCGCCGGGCCATGATCATTGACCATGTTGAGCATATTCCATGGAAGGCCCTGCGGCGTGTACGCAAGGCGGCCATCGTAGTTCAATCCACCCAGAACCTGGACCGGGTACTGCCCATCGTGGAACGGCTGAAGACACGGATTGCCGATGTGCGCTTTTTTAATACGATCTGCAAACCGACGCGCATGAAACAGGAGGAAATAAAAATTCTCCCCCTGCAAAATGATGCCATACTGATCATCGGGTCGCGCACGAGTGCCAATACCAAGCGGCTCTATGAGATCTCAAAAGCCCTGAATTCGCGCACGCATTGGATTCAATCACCCGAGGAACTCGATCCACGCTGGTTCAGGAATGTGCATTCGCTGGGCATCACGGCGGGAGCCTCGACGCCGGAAACGACCACCCGGGCAGTGATCGCGCGCATCCGGGCGCTGACCCGGCAGGGAAAAAAGTAAATCTTAGCCGGTATAAAACCGGCTCTACCACGAGACCAAAATGTAGAGCCGACTTTACGTCGGCTCTATTCGGGTGTGCATTAAACGTTTTGCGATTCTACAGCACATCGGCAAACTGGGGCTTGAGTTTCTTGAAAATAAAATAACCCGCCAGCCACACTGCCAGTGTAAAGCACCAGAAATAGAGCATAAGCCGCCAATCCGCCCAGAACGGGATTTGCTCGACCAAGCTATGGCGGTAACCCTGGACGATATATACAAACGGATTCAATTTCAGGAGCGTGGCCAGCGCCTGGAATCGGTCCGGGATCATATCGAACTCCCAGAACACGGGCGATACCCAGAACCCCAATTGCAACAGCACCTGGATCCCGTAGGCTACATCGCGGCTGAAGACGTTGAGCGATGCCGTGATCCAGCTCAGGCCCTGCACGAGCAGGATCAGCGCGGCCATGTAATATAATGTTTGCAGCCAGAACCACGATACGCTCACTCCTTGGGCTAACAGGACAACAATGACGACCGCCATGAACAAAAAATGCACAAAGGTGGCGGCGAGTATTTTAACCAGCGGCAGGATTTCAATCTGGAACCTGACTTTTTTGACCAGGAAGGCGTATTCCCGGAAGACCTGCGTGGCTGTGCCCAGCGACTCGGCAAAAAAATTCCAGGCGGCAACACTCACCAGGAACCAGGCAATGAACGGCACCCCGTGTCTGGGCTGGGCCCGCAGAGCCACGGCGAACACGAACCACAGAATCAGGGCCATGACCAGCGGCTGGATGAACGACCAGAGCAAGCCGAAGGTCGCGCCGACATAGCGGTTGCGCAGATCCTGCCACGTCAACGCAATAACGATCCGGCGCCGATGGGCAATCTCGGCCAACAACCGACGGTCTGCAGGTGAGTCATTCATGCAAAATGCTTTATCTGTTGAGTCTAAAGCCTTTCCAGATGTTGCAATAGCTCCTGGCTCGCGCGTAACGAAACGCTGATGTTCGTGCAAAACCAAGGTACTGTATCACCTGCGCGCGCACATGGCAATCCTATCGCACTCACCTTAAGTCGCCGCTGCTCGCGCCCGCCGCGCACTCCGCCTGGCGATCATGATCATGAGCAAGGCCAGTACTGGTATTAATCCGAGGAGGTATCCATGGTGCAGCGTTACCCCATTCGGCAGCAGCAAATCCAGGCTCTCGTGTATCCCCAGCATCCCGAACACCGCAAACGTGATCGCGGCCACCCACTTGACAATGTGCGTCGGAATGCGCTTGTTCAGGACAATGCCGACCAAAATACCGATAGCGTCCGCAATGATCATCCCGCAGGTGGTCCCCATCCACACGGGCACTATCTGCTGGATCTTCGCCGCAAACCCCGCTCCTCCGACCTTGGCCACCTGTTCCACCGCCAGGGTCATCGTCATCAACTGCGTCTTGTCGCCCATCTCCGCGATGAAAAAGGCGATCGCCACTGTCATGAACGGACTTGTTGCGGCGCGCTGCATGGATCCTGGGGTGGCATCGTCGTGCAGGGTCCACAGGCCGAACATTAGAAACGACAAAGCCGCCAGTAATTTTACCCATTCGATGGGCACTATGTTTGTAATGACGTTGCCGGTAACGACGGCCAGGAAGTGGTTAAGCAGTGTGGCCACGGCCACCGCCCAAAGCACGGTTTGCCAGCGATAGCGCGTGGCAAAGGCCATGGCCAGAAGCTGGGTCTTATCACCCATTTCGGCCAGAACCACAGCTACCACAGAAATTCCGAATGCCGCCAGCATGTCGGCTCCTTTTAAATTAGGCGGCAGACGCCGCAACTTTGATAAAATGATTAGCCACAAAAATGCACAAGATTCACAAACATGATAAATTAATGCTCTTTTTTGTGCATCTTTGTGGCAACTTTGAAATTCCTTAGCATAGATTTAGCACACCATCCGCACCCCGCCGCAGGGCAGGCCCATGCCTGCCCAGGCTCGGCCAGGGTTCCGGCCAATGCAGAGCTGTCTTTTACCAGAACCAATGCCGGCACGCAAATTCAAAGCAATGCTTGATTGGGCAATGCTTGATTACCAAAACTTATACAGAGATTGCATCCGAACGCCGTGTTTAGTACCTTATCCATCAGGAATTGCTATAAACAACAAGTTGATTTTTTGTCATGCGTGTAATCAGTTGATTACGTGAATGATATAGCCTGAAACAAGGTCGTTGATTTCTGCGTCAGCAATATATCGGGCGTAGCGCGGCGCGAAGCCCGACCTGTCCGCCGTAGCTTCTTAGCGAAGGCGGATGTCACCGTGTGGTGAATTTGGTTTCCGCCGGCGTGCCCGCCATAGCTTTTAGCGACGGCGGGAGGCGGATTCGCCACACTGCCGCGAGAGAACATAATTGGGTTGCGGGCACAGCCCGCGTTAGTATGGTATACAGACACAAAGCCAAACA
>VSJD01000005.1 GCA_008636095.1 Kiritimatiellota bacterium
ACAACCATGAACCCTGATACTTCCATATCAATGCAGGAAACCAACCTGCGGAACCTGTTGAATACCGGCGCGTTCCGGTTCGTGGATGAGCGTACGCCCTGGTTCCCTTATACCTCCGGACAGGTAGGCCCTTACTATGTCCAGAGTACCACGGTGGAAAAGGATGGGCTTGCCTATGCCATGGCTATCCAATCGCTCGTCGGCCTGATTCAGACAGAGGTTGGCGCGTTTGACGCCATTTCCGGCGGTGAGACGCGTGACTGGGATTTCTCTAATCCGGTTGCCATTGCCTTGCACAAGCCGCATCTTAAGATGTATAAGGACGGCAAAGTACTGGGCGCCGACATCGCGGGGAAAACCTTCCTCCACGTAGCTGACCTGAATAACGAGGGCTCGTCGGTGCGGGATTACTGGAAACCGATCATCGAGCAAGGCGGCGGCCGACTGGTTGGCGTGGTTTCGTTCGTGGACCGCATGGAAGACGGGTTCACGGTTCTGAAAGAACTGGGCATCCAACTGTTCTGTGTCGTGCCCTTAGATGCGCGCGCCTGGGGTATCGCATTGGAAACCGGGCATCTCTCCGCGGCGCTTCATGCGCAGATGGTCGCACGCCAAAACGACCGGGATGCCTGGGCCGAACGCGCCCTGCTGGGCCATCCGGATTATTTCCGCCGATTTCATCAGGATCCCAAGACCCACGCCAAAGCCGCCAGGATTATAAACACTTACACCCGGATCAGCGCCGACCTTGCGCGCATTGTGAAGCACCATGAGAATTGATCCCCATGTCCATTGCCGCGACGGCAAACAGGCTTACAAGGAAACCATTGCCCACGTCCTGAAACTGTGCGACGAGCAAGGGGTGGACATGATTTTCGATATGCCCAACACGGACCCGCCGCTCCTGACGGAACGCGACATGCAGGCGCGCCTGGCGCTTGTCCCGCGTGCGGACCTGAAGCGCTACCGGCTTTACCTGGGCGCCACGACCGACGAAAGACAATTACGCGAAGCCGTCAATCTGGTCAACCAGTGCTACCAGGTCATTGGCATCAAACTCTACGCCGGCCATTCGGTGGGCGCCCTTGCCATGGCACGCGAGGCAGATCAAAGGAAAGTATACGCGCTTTTGGCCGCCGCCGATTACCACGGTGTGCTGGCGGTGCACGCCGAGAAAGAGACCCTGTTCACGCGCAGTTTTGATGCCGCGCAGCCGGCCAGTCACAGCCTGGCCCGTCCGCCCCAGGCGGAAACGGCCTCGATCGCCGATCAGATCGCGTTCGCCCGGGCGGCTAATTTCCAGGGAACCTTGCACATCTGCCACCTTTCCACCGCGGCGTCGTTGGAACTTGTCAAGACGGCACGGCAGGACCTGAATATCACCTGCGGGGTCACGCCCCACCACCTGCTGTGGTCAGCGGATCACATGAAAGGCCGGGAAGGCCTGCTTTACAAGGTCAACCCGCCGTTGCGCGAGTTGGCTGACACCATCGCACTACGCCAGGCGCTCAAGCGGGGCGAAATTGACTGGATCGAAACGGACCACGCACCCCACGCCATCAGCGAAAAACTGTACCCGCCCTACGAATCCGGCTATCCTTCGCTCTGCCTGTACCGGTCGCTGGTGGAGGATATTTTACCCTACTGGGGGGTGAGCGAAGCCACGATCAAGGACATTACCTGTACTGCCATTCAGCGGGTTTTTGGAGAAAGGAAATTCTTATGACGATCAATGAATTGAAGAACGAAAAAGTCGGCCTGTGTGTCTCCGGCGGCCTGGACAGCCGGACCATCACAAAAAAACTCGTTGACCTTGGGATTGACGTCGTGTGTTTCACGGCCGACCTCGGCCAGCCGGACGAATCCGATATTCGCGCCATCCGGAAGCGCATGGCGCCCTGCGGCGCGAACACGGTGATCGTGGACCTCAAGCGCGCTTTTGCCGAGGCCTGCTTTGAGGTCATCAAGGCCCAGGCCATGTATGACGGCGGCTACTGGAACAGTACTGGGCTGGCGCGGGCGGTGACCGTGCAGGGCCTGATCCCTGAAATGAAAAAGCGCGGCTGTACGGTGCTGGCGCACGGGGCCACCGGACGGGGCAACGACCAGGTCCGCTTTGAACGCTACACCAATGTGCTGGCCCCAAAGATGAACGTGTATGCGCCATGGCGCGATCCTACCTTGCTGAATGAATTTCCCGGCCGCATCCAGATGGCGGCCTACCTTAAGAGCTTCGGCATCGATACCAACGCCTCCGGCAAAAAAAAATATTCCACCGACGCCAACCTGGCGGGGCTTTCCCACGAAGCCGAGGACCTGGAAAGCCTGCAAACCCCCTGTACAATTGTCACGCCCACTATGGGCGTGTGGCCGAACAAGGCCCCGGACAAAGTGGAGTGTTTTAGCGTGCATTTTGCGAAGGCGCGTGCCACCCATCTCAACGGCAAAAAAGTCGCACCACTGGAAGCCATGCGCATGGCCAACCGGATTGGAGGACGGAACGGTATCGGCATGAAGAACGCCTTGGAAAACCGGATCATCGGCACCAAGAGCCGCGGTGTTTATGAAGCGCCCGGCATGGAACTGCTGGGCCGTTGCCTGGAGTATGTTTATCAGGCGACCATGGACCGGCGCGCGACCCTGCTGTTCAAGCAACTCTCGAACTTGGTGGCCAATCAGATCTATGACGGCCGCTATTTCGACCCAGCCACGCGCGCGGCCATGGCCGCCATAAACGTTTTGGCCGCATCCGCCACGGGTGTCGTGCAGGTGGGCCTTTACAAGGGCAACATCTATTTTCAAAAATTGACCGATTGTACCGGCTCGCTCTATAATCCGGCGGATTCTTCCATGGAAGCCAGCCGCGGGTTAAACCCGGTCAGCTCGCAGGGCTTTCTGGAAATCCAAAGTGTTGAGGCCCGCAGTCTGGCAAGGGCGGGGCAAATCAAGAAGCGCTAACGTCTTGGAATTCGCGAATTGCTTCGAAGCACTCGAAGATGGAGGCCAGCAGGGCCACGCGGATCCACATGCCGTTGCGCACCTGGCGCCAATAGACGGCACGCGGATCACGGTCCACGGCAACAGCGATTTCCTGGCGGCGTGGCAAGGGATGCATGATCACGGCATGCGGCTGAAGAAGCTTGAGGTGCTCCGCCGTAAAACTGAATTTGGAAATATCAATCTTGCCGCTGTCCCCCGTCTTTTCATCCCATTCATCCTGGATGCGTGTCATGTAAATGGCGTCGGCCGCGGGAATAACTTTTTCAAAATCACTGCCGACTTCGAACTCGATGCGGGCCGTTCGCAGGAGATCAAGGATATCATCCTTGATCTGTAACGGCGGCGGTGCGATAAAGTATTGTTTTACACCCTGGTAGCGGGTCAGCAGGAACGCGAGTGAGCGCACCGTACGGCCCCGGGCAAGGTCGCCCACGAACACCACTTTCTTGTGGTCTATGCCACCGCGCGTTTCAAAACTGCGCTGGAGGGTGTAAATATCGAGCAGCGCCTGGGTCGGGTGTTGGTCCTTGCCGGAACCGGCGCTGATGATCGGCACGGGCCGTTCGGTGTTGGAAAGCACCCAGGCCATTTTTTCCGCGAGGCCGCCGACGGCACTGCGCATGATAATGACATCGGCAAACGAGCTGAACGTGCGGATAGAATCCTCCTGGGTTTCGCCTTTCATTTCGCTGGACGTGGAAATATCGCGCACTTCCACTGTTTTCATGCCCAGGATCTGGCAGGCGGAATGAAAGGAGAGGAACGTGCGTGTGCTGGGTTGCGAGAAATAGAGCATCGCCGTCCGGTGCGCAAGCAGGCTGCGCAGAAAATCCATGCCGGTTTTGCGCTTGGCAATCTGGCGGATGCGCGTGGCCATCATACCCAGTTCCTCCAACAGCGGCCGCGTGAACTGCTGGGCCATTAATACATGAAAAGGGCGCAAGCCCAAGTTAAAGCACTCGGCCTTCTGCAGTGGCGCCAGGC
The DNA here is from genome assembly GCA_008636095.1 of Kiritimatiellota bacterium. Classification (GTDB taxonomy): domain Bacteria; phylum Verrucomicrobiota; class Kiritimatiellia; order JAAZAB01; family JAAZAB01; genus VSJD01. Next base: position 3,985 of record VSJD01000005.1, read on the forward strand.
TCTGCAGGTCATCCCAATCCATTTCCGCCAGCGTGCGCATTGTTGAACTCATCGTTTCCTACCCCCCGATCCGCGCGTAAGCGCGCAAATCGGGAATGATTTATGGTTTATGGTCAATGGTTGATGCGGCCTGATCGATCCATCCGGAAATGGTTGATGGTTCAGGGCTAATGGTTGATGCAGTCTGATAGAACGCACGACTTTACCCCGTCGAGATCGAGTCATTTACCATTAACCATCCCCCATTAACCATTGCTTTCCGCCAAGGTTGCCACCATTAATGCCTTAATGGTGTGCATCCGGTTCTCGGCCTGGTCAAAAACCCTGGAAAACGGCGCTTCAAACACCTCGTCCGTGACTTCCAGCGCCCCCAGCGTACGGGTCAGCTCCGTTGCGTGGTTATGGAAGGCCGGCAGGCAGTGCAGAAAAATAACACCGTTCCGATCCGCGTTGCCGGTTTGCCGTATGAGGTTCATGTTGACCTGGTATGGTTTCAGGAGCCTCAGTCGCTCGTCAAATTTAGATTCCTCGCCCATGGAGACCCAGACATCCGTATAAATAACATGGGCGCCGACCACGGCCTTGGCTGGATCCGGCTCCACCGTCACCGTGCAGGCGTTCCGACGTGCTACAGCGGAAACTTCGTCCAGACACGCCTGGGCAGGCGCAAGTTCCCGTGGCGTGCAATCCACGAAATGGGCGCCAGTCTTAGCGCACCCCATCATGAGGGAAAGGCACACGTTGTTGCGACCGTCACCCATATAGACCACCTTAAGGCCTTTCAGACGGTGAAAATATTCGCGGATGGTCATCAGGTCCGCCAGTGCCTGCGTGGGATGAGCGTCGTCCGTCAGCCCATTCCAGACCGGCACGCCGGCATACTGCGCCAGGATTTCAACGGTTTCCTGTTTAAAGCCCCGGAACTGGATGGCATCGAACATGCGACCCAGTACGCGGGCGGAATCCTTGATGGATTCCTTCTTGCCCAAATGAATGTCATGCATGCCCAGAAATTCCACACTGCCGCCCTCGTCCACGGCGGCCACGGTGAAGGCTGAGCGCGTTCGGGTGGATGCCTTTTCAAAAATCAACGCAATGTTTTTCCGCGCCAGGAGGTTGCCGCGCACCCCTCGTTTCTTTTTGCGCTTCAGGTGGTCTGCCAAATCCAGCAGGTAGATCAGCTCGTCATCCGATAGATCGGAGATCTTCAGCAGATTACGGCCCTTGAGATTGATCCGTTTTTTCATGTGACTCGACCTTTCAGCTCCCGCATTAAGTACCATGCGTATCCATTCTTATCACAAGGCCCCGTTCTGGCAAGCATATTTCTCGGAACGAAAAACATCATCTGCCATTTTATTCTGCTAATTAACCGGCATGATGGTATGATAATTACGAATGCATAGATGGGGTAATACCAAAAGAAGGTTATGACAACACGAGGAGGCACACCGTTGGATGCAACCTGGCAGGGGGAAACGCGTTTTTTTTCCTCCGCCGGCGAGTTCGAGCGCGCCGCTATCCGGGCGGCAAGCGGAGGCGCCCTGGTGTTGTGTGCCACTGCGCGCCTGGCGCGGCGGCTATTGCACCGCTACCGACAGGAACGCCTACGCCTGGCAGATGGCACGAGCGGATGGGAAACACCAGCGGTGCGCTCGTTCCGCGGATGGGTCCACGAAACCTACGCCGATCTCTGGTCACCACGCCGTCCACTCTCTCCGGCCTTGTCGCTATGCCTTTGGCATAAGGCTGTGCAGGACGTGCAAGTGCCCGACGGTTTGATCGTGCAGCCAGCACTGTATGCCCAGTTGCAAGCTTCGCTGGATGCCCTGCTGGAGACCGGTCTCGATCCCGTTGGCAATGCCGGTAACCACCGGTTGGCCGGTTTCCGGCGCGAGGTTACCGTCCGATTCCTTGCACTCACCGAGCGCGAAGGTGTCGCGCTCTGGCGCGATATAGTGATGGCTCTCGGCACGGCCATTGCCGATGGGCGCGTGACTATTCCACAACATACGATTTTGGCCGGCTTTAACGATATTTCGCCACTCGAACAACCGCTTTGTAACGCTCTCGCGGCGCGGAGCAAGACCGTGCTTTGGCGTTCTGAGGTCGAACCAGGCCCAACAACGCGTGTCCGCCTGTATGCCACCCCGGAACAGGAATGTCGCGCGGTTTGCGCCGATGTCTTGCGCGCCTGGAACGATGGCAACAAGAATCTGGCAGTTGTCTTTGCCGATCATGCCTGTTTCCCCCTGCTCAAACGCTGTTTTGACGATCTGGCGGGATTGGAACGGCCAGACTTTGAACAGGCCATTCGCTACAATCTTTCGATCGGTACGCCGCTCATCGAGCATCCTCTTTTTCAAACCGCGATTATCCCCCTGCGGCTTCCGGGCGAACCCCTTCCCGTGCCGCTGTTAACTTCACTGCTCGTGTCGCCCTATATCCGGAAACCGGAATCCCAGCCCGTGGATAACCTGCGCGCCGCGCTATGGGAACCGGAGAGGATCCTGTCGCTGAAGGAAGCGTTTAAGGCGTTAGCCGACCGGGGCTATCCCATGACGCCGTTCCAACGCTTGGCCGTACTTCAAACGGCGCCATTGGCCGACTGGTTGGCTGGCATGCAAGGTTGCCTGACCGCGCTCGGCTTTTGCCGGTTTGAAGGCCAACACCGCTCTACCGACGTGTTGGCCCAACAGTATCTGGACGACATCATCCGGAAATTGGTTCGGGAGGCCGGCGCAATCGTTATGAATGCTCCCTCTGCCTTGGCCTGGCTTTCCACGGCCGCCGCAAAAATTATTGTCGCCGAAAAAACACCGGAAACCGCCGGCATCCAGGTCCTTAATCCGGCCGAATCGCGCGGTTTGGCGTTTGACCATCTATGGTTGGTCGGCGCCCATGGCACAGCCCTTTTGCCGCCTGCGCAGGAATGGCCGTTCCTGGACCCGGACGAACAGCGGCTTCTGGAGGGCGGTACGATCGAACGGCAGTGGGCACAAGGTAAACGACAGTTAGCGGCGCTCATGGCCGCCGCGCCGCATGTCCATGTCAGCCGCGCCGCGGAAGGCAACGAGGAAACGCCGTATGCGCCCTGCCCCCTTTTGCCCGACGAGGTCGGCGCCGATGGCAACCCGGTTCAGGTGGCATGCAACCTATGGGAAAGCCCAACGGCTGAATGGATGCGGGCGCGCTGGCTGAGGGAAGGCTATCTCGCGCTCGTTGACCACGGCGGTGTTGAGCCGACCCGCCATTCCGAAACAGCGGTCTCGCCATTGTCCGGTGAATGGAGTGTGACGGCGATCGAGGACCTGGCAGGGTGCCCGTTCCAATTCTTCTGCGGCCGCATGCTCAAACTGGAGCCGCTGGCCTTGACAGATACCGGCATTGATCCGCGAGTACGCGGAAAGTTTCTGCACGGCATCTTAAAAACATTTGCGGATGGGTTGTCCGACCATGCGAGTGGCTGGCCTGAAGACAACCACGGCACCCGAGCCTGGCTTGAGCAAGCTGTTGATCATGAATTGTCACGTTGTCCGGACAATGTTTTCTGGCAAGTGGAGCGGCTCCGACTGCTGGGCGATTCGGAGATGCCGGGCATATTGCCGGCGTGGCTCGATCAGGAGCGCGAACGCTCGCGCGCCGGCTGGCGGTTTGCATTGACCGAAGCGCCGTTCGCTGGACTTGCGGTTGCCGGGCTTATTCTGCGCGGACGGATTGATCGGATTGACCGCCATACTTCCGACGGCTTCGCCGTCTGGGATTACAAGTCCGGAACGATACCCTCCGTGGCATCCGTAATTGACAAGGTAACGGAACTTCAATTGCCCGCCTACCTGCTCGCGTTGCAGCGTGGACTTATTCCGGACCTCAAGGATACCGCCATTGGGCCGGTGCAGGCCGGATACATCGGCCTGGGAAAGGCAACGGATGTGAAAGTCGCCCCGCTCAGTTACCGGCACAACCCCGTCAACTGGAGCGAAGTTTTGCCTCAATGGGAAACGGCACTGACGCAACGCGTGGAAGCCCCGCGCCAGGGGCGCTTTGAGGCCGATCCCCGCCCCGGAAGTCCCGCCATATTCCATGCGCGGGCAGGGGCCTGCCAGTTTTGCGAGTTCTTCAACTTGTGCGGGTTCTTCGACCGGCAGGACCAGCCGGATGACGGACGACAGACGACAGACGACGGACCAGAACGGACGGACGACGGATGACGTAACGAAGAACCAAGAACAAAGAACCGCTCCAACTTTTCAATCTTACAATCACTCAATCACTAATTATCTCAATATCAGGTTGGCTGTGCACTATGAACATTGACCGTGGTAAAACATCCCAAGCACCGGACATTCAGATTCGCCGTGAAGCGCTGGACACGCGCCGGAGTTTCATCCTGGAGGCGCCCGCCGGCTCCGGCAAGACAGCATTGTTGACCGCCCGCTTTCTTGCCCTGCTCGCCGATGTCGGGCATCCGCGCCAAATCCTGGCCGTCACCTTTACGCGCAAGGCGGCCGCCGAAATGGCGGATCGTATTACCCGGACCCTGCGCCAGGCGCAAGACAACAGCTACACCGCACTACCCGACTCCTGGGAAGCCCGCCTGCTGGAACTGGCTCGCAATGCGCTTAAAGTCCACCCGGACTGGGATGTCCTTCTGCGGAGCCCGGACGCATTTTTTGTGGACACTTTCCATGGTTTCTGCGGACGGGTCGCCCGGAACTGGCCTTTGGAAGCCCGGACACCGCCCGCGTTTGCGCTGCTTGACGAAATCGGCCAAGAGGCCTTGCTGGATGAGGCCGTGGCCGAATACGTGCATGCTTTTGCCGCGACTCGACTGAGCTCGTCGAAGTCAGGCGATTCACGCCTGGACCCCGCGGAAATCGCCGCATTCCAGCGAAGGATGGTGGCCGCCAACAACAGTGTCCGCGTCATTTCCAATCAACTTGCCGACCTCCTTGCGCGGCGCGACCGGCTGGGCGACCTGATCACTATTTTCCGGCACCCGCTTGCGAAAGACGAACTGGAGCGTCGCACGGAACAGTTAGCGGAGCATTACCTGGGCCGGCTCCACGATCATTTTGCCCGGCACAAAGAAAACTGGCTGGCATTACAGCGCTATTTGGATGAACAAAAAACCGAATTGGCCGAAGCCCTATCAGCGGACATTCCCGGGCCGACCTTGCGCGACGTGTCGGCGTGGCAATCGGCCGCCAATGTTTTTCTCGTCAAGGCCGGCACGCCACGGAAGCAATTCAAGCCGGAGGAATTTGGCCAAAACTTTGCCAAAACACCCCAGGCTGATTTTATCCGGGAACTTCCGTCGGAAATTGCCTGGATTCTAAATTTCACGCGGGAGTGGCCGAACCCTCCTACGCCAAGGCGCTTTCCCCTACGCGAAACCGCTTCCACCTGCGCTCAGAGAGCTTCGGTGGACATGTCGGAGGGACAAGCCGGAGGGCAGGCGACCGGCGAACCCATTGGCTTCGAAGCGTTAAGCGACTGCATGCGCCTTGCCCGGGGTGCGCTGGAGCACTTTGGAAAGATGATGAACGCGCGCGGCCTGGACTTCATGGAGCTGGAACTGGCGGCCCTGCGGGCATTCAACCAGGCAGACCGGCCGGGCGACAGCCTGATTTTCTTCCATGAGCATCTACGGCATATTCTCGTGGACGAGGCGCAGGACATGAACGATAACCAGGTCCGTATTCTCAGCACGCTGACCGAAGGCTGGGCGCCGGATGATGGGCGGACCGTATTTATTGTTGGCGATCCCAAGCAATCCATTTTCCGGTTCCGCCGGGCTGAGGTCAGCCTTTTCGAAGCGCTCAAGGCCAATGGTCTTTCCCGGAGCAGTGAAGCGCCACTGCCGTTGAAGGCGTTGAACCTCAACGCCAACTTCCGATCGCGGCCGCACCTGGTGGCATTCGCCAATACGGTTTTCGCCCGCGTCATGGCAACGCCCAACAAGGCGTTCGACGAAGTGTCATTTAATACGTCGGAACCCGCCCGCGACGAAGCC
>VSJD01000008.1 GCA_008636095.1 Kiritimatiellota bacterium
ACGGAGCCCGCGCCGATTACACTGGCCATGTTTAACTGCCGCCATGCCAATAACCCTCAGACGACCTTGCCGTTTAAATCTGAGGCGCGCGAACAGGAGGCCCGCTACGTGGCCGGCCGTGTTGCGGTACTGCACCGGGCCGATCGGGCGGCCAATGTCGCGATTCTGATTCCGGCCCGCACACACCTGACGCCCTATGTCAGAGCCATGGAAGCGCTTTCCCTACCCATCCGGTTAATGGAAGGCGTGCCGATGCTGGACTGCCCCGAGGTGCGCCACCAGCTGAACCTGTTCAAAGCGCTCTTACGTCCACACGACGATATTGCCTGGGCCGGAGCACTGCGAGCACCCTGGTGCCGCGTTCCCGCAGCTACGCTGGAAAAGTTTACCACGATGCCGACACCGGCGCGGTGGTCTGAAAAAATTACCGGGCCGGGCCGTCAAGTCCATCCTGAGATTTTTCGTTTTAATATCGCGTTGGACAAGATCCGCCCCGATTTCGGACGCGAGAGCTATGCGATCAGCCTTCAGCGCCTGTGGGAGGAACTTGGCGGACCCGCCGCCGTGGTTCGGATGTGCGGCCCAGCCGGCTTGGCCAATAGTATGCGGTACCTCGATTTGCTCGACCAATGTCCCGAGGGACGTGGCGAGGAGACGCTCGACATCATGGAACGATTGCTGGCGCGAGCCTACACGCCGCCTGATCCGCGCGCCGCATTCTCTCCCGTTGCCATCATGACCATCCACAAGGCCAAGGGGTTGGAATTCGACCATGTCTTCGTGGTCGGACTCGACCGCGAACCAGGAGGCCGCGCCGCGCGCCGGGAGCGGGACGCCGCGTTCCTGATGGAACGCCTGCCGGCCGCCTGTCCTCCCACCTTCGCCCCAGGGGCTACGGTGGGCAGGCCGTCATTCCTTGCCGCCACCGCCGGGGATCGGCGGACTGACGCACGGTCGCTGGCTCAGCTCCTGTTGAGCGATTTAGGACTTCGGCGGAACGCATCGGAATATAAACGACTGATCTATGTTGCGGCCACGCGCGCCCGTGAGACACTAACCTTGAGCGGCCTGATGCTTCAACCCGTCGGCGACAAAGAGCGCCAAACAAGGCCGTCGGCTATCGCCTGGCTCGATACCATGGACCGGGAAGGTGTGCTCGAGAAATTGCCGGTACAGGTGCTTACAAATCCACAACTCGCCAAAACGGGAATACCTGTCATTGTACCGCCCAAACAGCCACCCGCCCCGGCGCCGTTTGAGCCGGAACCCCTGCCCTATCTGATTCGGAGCCCGTCGAAAATAGAGGATGAGACCGCCACCGCCGCAAGGTCAGGCACCGACGAGACCGACCCAGGCTCCGCCGAAGGCTGTGCCGAGGCGAGTCCGAATGCCAGGGCACGGGGCGTGGTAATGCACCGGTTATTCGAGACATTGGCACGGGGGGAACCTGCGCCCCGGGTACCGGCGGTCGCCGCGGCGCTTGCCGTTGAAGACCTGGATCCCGAGCAGTGTCGTACACTGGCAAAAGAAATGCTCGACGAATGCCGCCGTGCCTGGGAATTCAAGGCGTTGGCCGCATTACGCGATGCCGCAACCGAAAGGATACCCGAATGGGCGATCGAGGATTGTTTCGATAAAAAAGTTATTCGTATCGGGCGCATTGATCTTGTCTTGAAAACCGCCCATGGCATTGTTTTGGTGGATTTCAAAACCGGCCGGCCCGGCACCCGTAGCCGGGCTGGCCCGGATAGCGACACCTGGTTAACGGCCGAGATTGCGCGCTATCGTCCTCAGCTTATCGCGTACCGGGAAATGGCCGCCAGGGCCCTGGACATAACGCCGACACGCATTCAACCGGTGTTGTTCTTCACAGCTCTACTCCACTGGGTGGATGTTGGGTAGTCTGAAGGCATTTGGTGTTCAGTGTTCGGTAAGTGTGGGGGTATGGGCGTATCGGTGTATGGACGTATGGCCACGTAGAGTAAACTCTTTACTCCCATACACCCAAACACCCATACTTTTACGTTTCCCAACGGCAATAGATGCCGCAGGGCAGGATTTTGGCGCTTTGTTGGAAAGGCAAACCTAATTCGCCGCTGGTTATCCGGCCGCGTAGGCCAGCCAGGATATCGGAGAGCATATTGGCCATCACAAGCGCCGACACATGGGCCGTGTAGCAATTCACCAGGAATAGGAGCGGACGCTCGGACAACAACTTGCGTGATTCGGATAGAAGCTCCCACAATTGGTCTTCTAACTTCCATACTTCGCCACGGTGGCCGCGCCCGAAAGAAGGTGGATCCATGACCAGCGCATCATAGCGCTTCTCACGCCGGATTTCCCTTTTCACAAAAGACAGGCAATCGTCCACAATATAGCGGATGGGATGCTCGGCCAGTCCGTTTAAGGCCGCGTTTTCACGGCACCAATCCACCATGCCGGCGGCCGCATCCACATGACAGACGCCAGCACCCGCGGCGGCCGCTGCCACCGTTGCACCACCCGTGTACCCGAACAGGTTCAACAACGATACCGGCGCTTTACGTCCCCTGATTTTTTCGGCCAGCCAATCCCAGTTGACCGCCTGTTCCGGAAAAAGCCCAAGATGCTTGAACCCCGTCGGCCGGATCTTAAACGTCAGATGGCGATAGCGAACGGTCCATGACTCCGGCATTGTTCTTTTGAATTCCCAGCGTCCGCCGCCCTGTTCACTGCGATGATAGATGGCATCAAAGTCGTTCCAAGGGGTTCGGGAAGGCCGTGGCCAGATAATCTGTGGGTCCGGACGCACCAGAACAATATCGCCCCAGCGCTCCTGCTTCATGCCGTCGCCGCCATCAAGCAGTTGATAATCAGTCCAATTATCGGCCAGTAATAAACTCATGCACTGCAACTACTTAGATTGATAATATGCTGGTTAGAAATTAAGACCTAAGGTGCCGCCCATCGAACCGCCCGCCGGGTTGATTTCATAGCTGGCCGGTCCCACGTTACCCGACACGTTCTCCAACCAGTCATAGCGCCCAAATACGCCTAAGTGCAGTTCCCTGTATATTCTTACGCCCACTTCCGCCTGCACGTAGTAACCAAACAGACATTCAGTACCGCTCGAGCTGTCGCTCCAGTATTTCAGCACCTGCGGAGATCCACCGTTACTCGACTCAAACAACGTCTCCTCATACGTCGCGTCCTTCTCAATCATGTTCAGCGTCGGTCCCGTGGACCCCACCACATACACCCGCCGGTAATTTCCCTTGACGCTCATTCCCAGCGACAGCGTTGATAAATCCATGTCCAGCGATTCATAGATCGAATTGTACGCTCGGTATGTTCCCTCCGACACCATCTCGGCCCCCAATCCCCGCCGGGTCATCGGCGAAGTGTTAATCACCGGTCCCTCGTCCGTCGCGTTACCTTTATATGGCACGCTATCCGGCGTGATCCCTAACCCCGTGATATCGTACGCGTCCACCACTCGATCGTTATAGGTACCCCACCATTGGTTGTCATTAAAGGTGTTCATTCCCGCCACCGCCGTCCCAAACGTCTGTGCCCGCGACAGCCCTAAACTCAACCCGTAATCCACAAACCGCGTCTGCGCTATGTACCGCTCCACTTCCACCATTAATCCCCCGCTGTAATCTGCGTTATCAAAGTTTTCCGCCTCCGTTACCGTCGTCCGACGGCTATATTCACGCCACACCCGGTCCACCCCCTTGAACTCGACGCTGTTTCCATTCACTTGCTGTCCATTGTCGTATCCCCAGTTCCACGTTCCACTATCCAGTTCGCTGTAATCATCGGACATCACATATCCGTCATCATAGGTCCGGTTGCCCGCATCGTTCATCCCACCCGCCGGACCTGTCCAGTGATCGCTAATCGATTTCTGACTAATCGCGTATCTGGCGGAATATGACCCTGTCTTGAAATTGCGGCCACCGATTCGGCGATACAACAGACTTGCCGCCACTCGCCACTTCTCTTTCTCAATATCCTTTGATGTTACGGCAACCGGTTTCCCGGCCTCCGCGTGTACATCCGTCGCCGGCTGGTCCGTCGGCTGACGGACTGTCAACCCGGTACGGGCTTCTATGCGAGCCTTTACCTTCGCTTCCCGCGCCACCTTAGCCTCCTCCGCCTGCTTCGTCTTCGCTTCTTCCCTTGCCTTTTGTCTGGCCTCGGCCCGGACTTTCGACTCCGCTTCCAACCGGGCTTTTTCGGCAACCTGATTGGCCCTGATCTCGTCTTTTGCCTGCCGCTCGGCATTCTTATCCGCCTGCGCTTCCATCGCCGCATTCTGCTCGGCCATGCTCTTGCGCTGTTTAACCAGCATGGCCTTCGCGTCAGACGTTGCCTCCGCCTTGTCTTTCGCGAGCCGCCTGGCCGCATCCGCCTGCCTGGACTTCTGCTCGGCCCATGCCGCCGCTTTCTTTTCGTCCATCACCATGATTGTCAATGCCGCGTCACGCCTGGCTTTTTCAGCGGCTTGCATATCTTCCGCAATTTTCTTTTCAGCGATCTGTTTCGCCCTGATCTCGTCTTTTGCCTGCCGCTCAGCGTTCTTGACCGCTGCGGTTTCCAAATCAGCTTTCTGCTCGGCCATGCTCTTGCGCTGTTTAACCAGCGCGGCCTTCGCGTCAGACGTTGCCTCGGCCTTGTCCTCCGCGAGCCGCCTGGCCGCATCCGCCTTCGCCAAAGCGCTCCGGCAGGATAGGTCCGCTTGCTCCCTGGCTACCTCCGCGGCCTTTGCCTCCGTCGCACGCTGGGCCTTCACATCTTTCGGGGCATCCTGTTTCGCCGCTTTCTTCGCTCGCGTCACCTCCGCGCCCTTCGCATTCAGGGCGGCCTGCGCCGTTTTAGCCTCAAGGGCCAGCGCCGCCGCCTGCGCTTCCGCGGTTTGCTGGTCCGCTTCGGCCTGCGTTACTTTGGCTTGATATTCGGCTTCCTGCTGGGCCAGCGCCCGCACCTTGACCGCAACGGCGGCCTTTTCCTGCGCCAAGTATTTTGCCTTGACCTCCGCCACCACCTTTTCTTGAGCTTTCCCCACAACCTGCGCTTCCGCCACCGGCTTTGCCGCCTTCTTCGCTCGCGTCACCTCCGCGCCCTTCGCGTTCAGCTCGTCCTGCGCCATCTTGGCCCCAAGAGCCAGCATCGCCGCCTGCGTTTCCGCGGATTGCTGGTCCGCTTCGGCCTGCGTTACCTTGGCTTGATATTCGGTTTCCTGCTTGGCCAGCGCTTGCGCCTTAACCGCAATGGCGGCTTTTTCCTGTGCAAGGCATTTTGCCTTGGCATCTTCAAACATTTTTTGGTCGGCTGCTTTTTTTGCGGCCGCGGCTTCCGCAACCTGCTTTTCCAGGTCCGCCTTGGCTTTCAGGTCCGCCTCTTTTTTAGCCTTCTCCGCTGCCTTTGCCTGGGCCTTCAGCTCCGCTGCCGCTTTCTTCTCGGCTTCCCTCTTCGCAAAGGCGTTACGGCGGGACAGGTCCACCTTGGCTTTTAATTCGGCATCATGCTTGGCTTGTGCCGCAACCTGATTGGCCTTGATCTCTTCTTTTGCCTGCCGCTCAGCGTTCTTGATCGCTTCAGCTTCCAAACCAGCTTTCTGCTCGGCCATGTTCTTGCGCTGTTTAACCAGCATGGCCTTCGCGTCAGACGTTGCCTCCGCCTTGTCTTTCGCGAGCCGCCTGGCCGCATCCGCCTGCCTGGACTTCTGCTCGGCCCATGCCGCCGCTTTCTTTTCGTCCATCACTATGATTGTCAATGCCGCGTCACGCCTGGCTTTTTCAGCGGCTTGCGTATCTTCCGCAATTTTCTTTTCAGCGATCTGTTTCGCCCTGATCTCGTCTTTTGCCTGCCGCTCAGCGTTCTTGACCGCTTCGGTTTCCAAATCAGCTTTCTGCTCGGCCATGCTCTTGCGCTGTTTAACCAGCGCGGCCTTCGCGTCAGACGTTGCCTCGGCCTTGTCCTCCGCGAGCCGCCTGGCCGCATCCGCCTTTGCCAAGGCGCTACGGCGTGACAGGTTCGCTTGTTCCCTGGCTGCCTCCGCGGCCTTCGCCTCCGCCGCCCGTTTGGCCTTCACATCCTTCGGTGCATCCTGCTTCGCCATCTGCTTCATTCGCTTCTCAAGTGTTGTCGCCGTGTCCAAATTGGCTTGCGTTGTCTTAGCCTCAAGGGCCAGCGCTGCCGCCTGCGCTTCCGCGGTTTGCTGGTCCGCTTCGGCCAGCGTTACTTTGGCTTGATATTCGGCTTCCTGCTGGGCCAGCGCCTGCACCTTGACCGCAATGGCGGCCTTTTCCTGCGCCAGGTATTTTGCCTTGACCTCCGCCACCACCTTTCCTTGAACTTCCCCCACAACCTGCGCTTCCGCCGCCGGCTTTGCCGCCTTTTTCGCTCGCGTCACCTCCGCGCCCTTCGCGTTCAGGTCGGCCTGCGCTGTTTTAGCCTCAAGGGCCAACGCCGCCGCTTGCGATTCTGCGACTTGCTGATCCGCTACGGCCAGCGCAACCTTGGCTTGACATTCCGTTTCCTGCTGGGACATTGCCGCCGCCTTCACAGCAATTGCGGCCTTTTCCTGCACCATATATTTTGACTTGGTATCTTCAAATAATTTATGGTCAGCTGCTTTTTTCGCGGCTTCCGCTTCTGCGGATTGCTTCTCCATGTCCGCCTTGGCCTTCAGTTCCGCCTCTTTTTTAACTTTCTCCGCCGCCTTTGCCTGGGCCTTCAGCTCCGCTGCCGCTTTCTTCTCGGCTTCCCTCTTCGCCAAGGCGCTACGGCGGGACAGGTCCGCCTTGACTTTTAATTCGGCTTTTTTCGCCGCCTCAGCTTCCGCGGCTTGCTTCTCAAAGTCCGCCTTGGCTTTCAGGTCCGCTTCTTTTTTAGCCTTTTCCGCCGCCTTTGCCTGGGCCTTCAAGTCTGCTGCCGCTTTCTTCTCGGCATCTTGCTTAGCCTTTAATTCGGCATCATGCTTGGCTTGTGCCGCGACCTGATTTGCCTTGATCTCATCTTTTGCCTTACGTTCGGCGTTTTTGACCGACTGCGCTTCCAAGTCCGCCTTCTGCCGGGTCATACTCTTCTGCTGTTTAACCAGCGAGGCTTTTGCGTCAGACGTTGCCTCGGCCTTGTTCTCTGCAATCCGCCTGGCCGCATCCGCCTTCGCCAAGGCGCTCCGGCGTGACAGGTCCGCTTGCTCCCTGGCTACCTCCGCGGCCTTCGCCTCCACTGCCCGTTTGGCCTTCACATCCTTGGGAGCATCCTGTTTTGCCATCTGCTTCGCCCGCGTCTCCTCCGCCTCTTTCGCGTCCGCATCGGCCTGCGCCGTTTTAGCCTCAAGGGCCAGCGCCGCCGCTTGCGATTCCGCGACTTGCTGGTCCGCTTCGGACTGCGTTACCCTGGCTTGACATTCCGTTTCCTGCTGGACCAGTGCTTGCACCTTGACCGCAACGACCGACTTTTCCTGCGCCATATATTTCGACTTGGTATCTTCAAATAATTTTTGTTCGGCCGCTTTTTTCGCGGCCGCGGCTTCCGCAACCTGCTTTTCCATGTCCGCCTTGGCCTTCAGTTCCGCCTTCGCCAAGGCGCTACGGCGTGACAGGTCCACCTCTTTTTTGGCCTTCTCCGCCGCCTTTGCCTGAGCCTTCAGCTCCGCTGCCGCTTTCTTCTCGGCATTCTGCTTGGCCTTCAGTTCCGCCTTTGCTTCGTCCACCGCTTTCTGCCTGGCCTCCTCCTTCGCCAAGGCGTTACGGCGGGACAGGTCCGCCTGCGCTTTCAATTCCGCCTCTTTTTTGGCCTTCTCCACCGCCTTGGCTTGGCGACGATCCTCTTGATTCTGGGGCACATGGACCATTAACATCGTTACCTGCTGTTGAACCAGTTTGCCTGCATTATCAAACAATGACGTTTCCAGCGCATATTGACCGGCCGCCAGCTCCGCCGTATCAAAGCTGTATTTGGCGAGACGTTTCACAGTTTCCGGCGCCAATCGCACGGTTTCCTCACGGCTTTGGAATTGTTTATCGCCCCGTTTAAGCGCCACTTGCACACGCCCTTTGAATTCCTTGGGCAAATCGTTGCATCCCCATAACCGGACAGCCAGCGTTTCACCCGCTGTATATGATTGGCTATATGTTTCCGCAAGCGCCGCCTGGGGCGCATTCGCCAGGCGTACTCCAAAAAAGACAGGTTGATCCTTCCGGCTCTGGGCAATCGTTTCGGAGATCCACCAGCGGTCCTTGGCTTCATCGGTTAAAACGGGCATAAGAGCGGGAGAGGCGGGGGGCGGTACGATTTTATTTGCCGCTACGCTCTTAGCGGGCGCAAGGCCCTGGCCAATGCCAGGCACGCTTGCCGCAGGAGCAGCCTGTCCGAATGCGGCTGAAATCAGCGCCAAGCTCAGGGTCATTCCCAAGCCGGTCATGCTCCATCGCATGATCCGCTTCGCCGGCCAAGGTATTGAATTATAGTGCATCGGCAACTCTGGTTCACAGTTCAAGGGTTCACGAAAGTGCATTTTGCATTCTGCATTTCTTCACTCGATTATTCCCCGATGAGTTCAATATAAGTGCGATCGGGATTGAAATAGATATTTGTTATGTTGATGGCATAACCAACAATTCTGACAAAATGATTCGATCCTGTCGGCCTGGTTGCCGTAATCTGATTGTTATTGGTGGCCATATAAAGAATTTGACCGGCAGCAAAATTCCAAGCACCGGTACATTGTCCATTTAACAGGAATCCATCTACTGCAGGGTCTGTCCCAAGCGCAAGTCCCAGAAGTCTTCCGGCGTGCGTGCTATTAGTCGCACAAGCATTGCTCCACACGGATCCGTCACCCATGAAATACAGATTCGTTGCAAAGACCCCGTCCGCCTGGGCTGCCCCCTGGTAAATAATCACGCCGTTGTTCCAATAATTCGTGCGCGCGTTCAGATTGACTACGGCCGTATTCAATGCGCCCGTGGCTGTGTTCAAAACATTGGTGGCATTATACAGCACGTTCGTCACCTGATAGCTCAAATTGGTCACCGAAGTGTTCAACGCATTTGTCGCCCCATACAGCACGTTCGTCACCTGATAACTCACATTGGTTACCGACGTATTTAACGCGTTCGTGGCGCCCTGCAAGTTGGCCACGTCGGCGGTTGAGCCCACCTGATTCCAATTTGTGATGGCTGTACCGCCCAGGTCAATAACTCCGTTGGTCTGGACTCTTATATTTCTCAGCACGTTGGTGCCCAGACCGTCTTCAACGGCTTGCGCGGTCAATGCGGCCAGGACCAACACGCCGACACTCATTAATATTTTTTTAAACATGACCGTGTCCTCTGTTATTATTGCTTGATTCTCATTTCCGCCGTTATTTTATTTTATGAACATTGTTATGCGCGCGCCAGATTTAACCACTGATTACGGATTTCACTGACAGACTCATCTCTGCTCACTTGTCGCACCGATACATTTCCACCCACGTGTTGCCATCACAGACCAACTGCATGATATCATTGGAGCCCATGGTGAATGGCACGGCGCCCGCCAAAATCAATCCCGCGCTATTGGTGAATGTCACCGTATTGACATTGTCATTGCCCTGCAAGGTAATAAACTGGCCGGCCGCGCCCAATACGACTTGCGGATCACCCAGCGTGACCGGAGCGGCATCACCCTTGATTTTGACATAGGTAATGCTTGTCACACCGACACTGCCGCCATTGGCCAGAACCTGCTCCGTGCCGGGGGTATAGGTAGTTGTGCTTTTGTTTGTAAAACTGCCGTTGACTATCAGGGCATTGTCCACCGTAACATTATTGCTGACCACCAGGGGGCCGGTCATGGTGTCGCCGGATATTTTAACGTAATTTGTCAATATCAGACCGCTTGCGGGAATGTTGGTAAGGCCTATGCCATTGCCGTAATAAGCAATCTCGTTGGTCAATGGTCCGGTCATCTCACCGCCAGATATGTTGAGCTTGTTGGAGTTCAAGGCGTTCGTTGCGTCTTGCAACGCCTTGGCTTGGACCTGCAATGCGTTCGTCGCGTCATTTAACAAGCCGACCGCGGTATCCAACGCGTCCGTGGCCACGTTCAGATTACCCACCGCCGTCCATAAATCACTGGTGGCCGGTGCATAGGTGCTCACTGACCAGGCATTAAAGACAGGGTCGGTTTCCGTCAAGCCGGCCGTTACCGGCCGCCATTGCCCGGTTCCGTTTCCGTCGGACATCAGCACATAGTTTGCTGTGGCGCCGGTGGGTAATTTGAAACCGGTGATCTTGATGGTGCCGTCCACATCCAGTTGTTCCGTCGGCGTGATTGTACCTATGCCTACCTTGCCATTAGACTGGTTGACAAAAATATCCTCGCCCATGACCGTCCGGGCCACCAGCGCCTGGCCGGCGGAAGTGATCAACTGGCGGGGCGCCATGGTTTCGTTGTTGATGGCCAGCTCCAGATAAATGCCGTCCTGAGTAAATACGCTGGCAGGAATCGGCGTCGTGGAACCCATATTAATCGAATAAATGCCGTCCGAAACCACCACGCCATCGTGAGTTTCCGACCACAGCAGGTTGCCGTCCGTGGCGGCATCGTAGAGTTTGAACGCCAGGGAGACCGTGGCATTGATACGGCGTCCATAAGCGTCCAGCAGGCGGGCCTGGTAGTTGATCTGCCCGGTTGTTGCCGCTAGCAAGACGGGCGCCATGGCAAGCAGAATCGCTCCGGTCATGATAGCACGATAACATGCTTTTTTCATATTGATAGTCTCCCTGTGTTATTGATTATCTAAATTAAATTAATATGCCTGCACGGGTACAAATTCGGGCCCACCCCAACCGGGCACATCAATGCGCGGCGCATATCCATATGACGACAGCCAAACCATCCAGTTGCCGGTATTCTGCTGGTAGGCGGCCAGATCCACGCAGGCGTCGCCGTCATAATCGGCCGGTACCGGTGTCCACGTCGAGCCGCCACAGCCATCCGCCACTGCCTTGCCGTAGTAACTGTCCGAGAGCCAAACATACCAGTTGCCCGTCTGCGCCTGGTACACTGCCGGATCCGCCTTGCCGTCACCATCGTAATCGGCCGCCGGCGCAGTGTAAGTGGGCGCGCCCAAAGCAGGCCCACCCAAGCCGGACTCGCTGACGGACGCATACCCACTACCGGAAAACGAAATCATCCAGGTGCCCGTGCGGGCCTTATACACGGCGGGATCCGCCAAGCCGTCGCCATCATAATCCTCCGGCACCGGCACGAACCTGGGGCCACCAAAATTTTTCACAAAGTCTCCCACGAAACCACTGTGCGAGAGCCAGACTCTCAAGGTGCCGCTGGCGGGCTCATAAATGCCCAGATCCGTTATCTGGTCGCCGTCATAATCGGCGGGCGCCGCAAGCCAGTCCCCGCCGCCAAAGGCGCGGGCAGTGGTTTGGGTATACCCACAGCTCGACATCCATAAAGACCAGTCACCGGTAACCGTGTTATAAACCGCCGGATCCGTTTTCAGATCACCGTCATAATCGGATGCCACCGGCATACAATTGACACCACCCCAACCGTCGGCGACCGCCATCGGGTCATATCCACTACCCGAGAGCCAGATATTCCAAGTGCCGCCGGCTTGGCGATACACGGCAATGTCGGCCCTGAGGTCACCGTCAAAATCGTTCTTGATCCGTCGGGGAGGATCGGAGGGGAAAAGGAAACCGCTGTAACTGGAAAATTTAGAGTTGGCGGTAAAGCCGAACGGGCCACTGAGGCCAAAACTGCTGAAGACCGCATAGGTGGTGCCCGAGGACCAGTCGCCTCCGCCACCTATCGTGTGCCAGTCCCAGTTGGCCGCCGGGACCGCGCTTTCAGCGTCCGCGCCGCAACTCACGCTGGGCGGACTGCCGGCCAGCACAAGGGCCAAAAGCCCCAAGGGCAACACGCAAGATTTATGTTTCCTGTTCATGTCGTATTTTCACACTTACGGCGTTGGCACACTGTTAGTTGGCACACCCATTATGCTGTCGGGAATAACACCATTTACGGAACGAATCATATGATCAAACACACCGTTGACCTTGAACCGGTCCCACCAGTATGCCGCCACATTGTCAACGTAACATGTGGACGAACCGTTATAGAAACTAAACCCGCTGAAGGCGTTGGTTTGCTGTGTTACAAACCCGATTTTATTGGTAATGAGAACATTGTTCGCTTTCAATTTCCAATGCCTGTAGCGATAATCGAGATAGATGACGATGTTGGCCCAAGTATCATTCGTCACTACAAATTCACCGCCTGACCCAACGGCATTGGACACCATGCACCAGGTCGGCGTTCCGCCTGACCCGTTGCAGACAACAAAATGCCCGTTGGTGTCCACATAGAACAGGACGGCGGCATTTGTGTCCACCGGCGGGAAATCAGTTTCGGCAAGATCGGTACGGACCGGACGCAAATCCATTGCGATCCGTACATTACACGGGGCTCCAGCCACAAACGAATTCGATAGTGTGCCGTCCAAGGGAATCATGGCGGCATTGGTCCCCGTGGCAACGATGTTGGTCTGAACAATGATATCGGCGGAATCCCCGTACCAGCCATTGGTGCCATTGATCAGCGGCTCGCGGTTGTAATAATTTTCGAAATCGTCGCTCCATGGAATGGTATTGGTCTGGGGACTGAATCCGTATACGGGGAAAGTGTTCGTTACGGAATCCGCCGGGAGGAAGTTCACATCTCCGGTCTGCGACGCAATAATGGTGTACACACCCGGTCCATTGAAAGTCAGGCTGCTCCCGCTGATATTCGTGCCGAGACTGCCAATATTCGTAAAGGTCACCGTCAGCCCCGACGAAGCCGAGGCGTTCAGTGTCATACTGCCGCTGGCCAAGGGCTGCGCCGGGATGGCCGGGAACGTTAACGTCTGGTCCGCTATCGTGATCACACCGACAAGACCAACGGCACTGCCAGGCAGACTGTAATTGGACCTCAGGAAGCCGGCAACTTCATCGAAGTTCGCGGCGGCCAGCGTGGCGCTGACACTGATTCCAGAGGCCACGTCCTTGGTCGCATAAGTACCATTGGTCTGGTTGATCGTGGGCAATTCAGCGAGGACCAGACCGCTCAAAGAGTAGTTGCCGTTGACCAGGTTAGTGGCCGTGAAGAGACCGTCATAAACCTTGGTTACAGTGCCAATCAGGGATGCGGTCAGGGTCTTGGCCG
>VSJD01000156.1 GCA_008636095.1 Kiritimatiellota bacterium
GCCAAATGCCTTGTCCGCGCGCTCGATTGTGGCGCTGATGGCCCGGCCGTCCTCAAAGGACGCACTGCGTCCGAAGGCCGTGGCGTTGAAAAAAGTCATCTGCGCGAACAGTGCCGATTCCGTCCCCTCGAACAGGTTGCTCGTCACCAATGGCCGGCCGGCATAGTCTTCGGCACTTTTGGATATGACTTTGCGATCGGCTCCCTGCCAACCTAACGAGAAATCAGCCTGGTAATCGGCGCGCACCAAGGGCAGGGTCAGCATGCCACCGACCTGGCCCACCTTTTCATTGTAATCGTAAAAATAACCGGAACGGTCCTTGACCAAATCGTAATAGCTTTCCGGTCCGTAGTTGCCGAAGGCTGTCAGGATTGGATAGAACCCGGAATATTGATATACCAGGGCACCGAGGGGAGTGCCCCACCGGCTTTCCGCGCCTGCGAGGGCAAAGAGATTCTGGGCCTGGGTGTAATCAGAACACGCGGCCGCGAGTCCACCTTCCACGCCGCCGTCATTAGCCAAGGTCAGCCACGGGGTCCAGTAATCCAGCCGCATGCCGGTAAAGGAATTATACGGCCGACTTATGACCGGGGCAGTGGCCAGCGTATTGGTTGCCGAAGGCGCATTCGTAGCTGCTATTGTCAACGCCGTTGTTACGGCCCAAGCAGGCGGCTGTTTGAACCGTTCGGCATCCTGCGGCGAACTGGGCCAGTCCGGTATCAATTGCGGTAATGGAGAGCTTGCCGGTAGCAGGCTATCCACGGACAGCAGGCTCAGGTAATACCCGCGCGAATCGTAAGCAGTCACGGCCAGTTCCCGGCCATCTGGAGAAAAGTCCGGCGTAAATATACCGCCCAGTGCGTGCGTGATGGCCTGCGGCTCGCCGAAGGGCAAAGGAAACCGGTAAAGATTATAGACACCGTTGCGATCGGCCACGAACACAAGATTACTGCCGGAAGGATGAAACAGGGGCGTCATGATGATACAGGGCCAGTCCACCAGGAGCGTATCGTTGCCGGTGGCCCGATCAATGTTGCGTAATTGGGAATGGATATCATTTGCCAGCACGTACACCAGGCGCTGGCCATCCGGGGCATAGGCCGGATCAACGAGCGAGTGAAAGGGCGGAGCCAGCGCCCGGATGGTTTCAACCTGTCGGTTACCCGCCTGCGCCAACGGCACTTCGAGTAAATAAAACCGGCCCGCCTCGTTGCGCACGGCAGCCAGGGTGCGGCCATCCGGAGCAATCGCCGGGTACCGGTAGCGACCCTCGCGCGTGACCAGTGTCTGAGTCTGCTTTGCCGGGTCATAGCGGTGCAGTTCGTTCCATATCCGGTCGCGGCCGATCACGTTTAAGCGGGTGTAGTAAATTTGTTCGTGGTTCAAGGGCGTACTGATGGTCGTGGCGCCAAAGTCCACGCGCGCATTTTCCAGGCGCTGGACGCGCCTAGTTTGGCAGTCATAGCGATACAACACGTTGCGCCCGGCTTCGGGATGGCCGGCGAAAAAAACCGCGCTCCCATCCGCGCTGAAATGCGGTGACGCTACCTGCAAAGGTCCGGGTGTCAGACGCGTGAGCGGGGTGAGCGGCTTCGATTGCAATCGGCTGATGCGTTCCTGCTGACAGTTCTGCGCATGGGTCAGCGCGGTGCGCGTCATCTGGTTGAACGTCATGCCCAGTGCCGGCCTGGCGCGGTTATCAAAAAAATACAGGAAGGAATGGGCCACCGTATCGGAAAGTTCGCCGGGCAGATTAGGCTGGCCGGCTTTTTGCGCCGAAAGGGCTTGGGCGTATTCGATCGTTTTCATGCCGTAGAGATAGGCGGCCTCGCCATAGGGCCATTCGGGAAGCGCAAGGTCCCACTGGTTGGCGCTCAAAATGTGCTGATCGGCAAACGGCATGCGCATGATCATGTCCGCCACGCTGGTACGACCGCGGCCTGAGCTGGAAAACTCGGTTTCCGCCCAGATGGAAAGCCCTTCCAGATACCAGGTGGGCGCAAGGGACCCGGGTGGCGCGGCACAGGCCGCCAGGACCAGCGATAAAAAATCACCCGCCGGCATTATCCGCCCGAAGATCGCACTCAGGACGGCATCGGCGCCATACTGGGCATCCATGGACAGCACGTGTGCATATTCATGTAAAATTGTGCGGCGCAGGAACAGGCCCGGCTCATAAATGGAAGACCCGGGTGAAGATCCGGCGGCATAGAGCAGGATCGTAGGACGGGGATGCACCCAGGCGGCGCCGTTGTGTTCATCCATCGTATCGGCATAGAGCATGATCGTTTTACCGCGCGGGGTCCAGTGCAAGGCAGGTGTCAGGAGATCGTAGGCTTCCTCGCATAGGCGGATCAGGGTCGGCACCTGGGGGGCAAGCGAAACCTGGTAGATGTAAATAAAGTGCGCGCTCTCCGTCCGCCGCAGATTCTCATACACCGGCATTACGTTGGCCGGAGCCCAGAAGGGCAGACATATGAGCGCGAGGAGGGAAACCAACAGGATGTTATAGTGTTTCAGATGAATGGTTTCACCCAACCTGATTCATTGAGAAATGAAATGGCAAAGCAAAATTAACCACAAAGAACCCCGCTCATGCGGGGCAAGCGCCAAGCATGCTCCGCCGACGGCGGAGATCGCAGAGAAAATGGAACATAGGCATGTATGTAAATATATTGTTATGCCTTTATGTTCTCTGCGTTCTTTGCGGTAAAATATTTTATTACTGCGGCCCTGCTGGTGGGGGCTACCGCAAACAATCGGTACGAACGAGAAGCAGTTGCATGCTTACGCCAGCCCGAAGCGTTTTTTAAACCGCTGAAACAAGCTGACCTTCAGTGCTTCCGGATCAGTCTTGTTGCGAACTAAATCGGCATTGGCTTTACAGCGTTCGCCAAAGATATTTTCAATCTGATGCAAAACCGCCGGCTCGGTTTCGATGAGAATTTTGAAGGCACTACGATCAATTTCCAGCAGTGTGCCACGGGTGGCGGCCTCGACATGCGCCGTACGTTTCTCGCCGGTCAACAGGGACATTTCGCCGAAAAAATCGCCCTTGTGCAGAACCGTGGCAATCCGTTGATCCTTCATCACGTTAAAATCACCGTCGAGGATAAAGAACATGGAATCGCCCGGTTCCTGCGCTCGAACCACTACGTGTCCCGGTGCCATCGTGTGGGTCAGACCGAACCGGACCAGGTGTTCCAAACCTGCCGGGCTGACTCCCGTGAACAGCGCCAGACTGCCGAGCAGTTGGACGGGTTCGCTCAGGTCGGCCTGGGCTGACGGTTGTTTCATGATTACCGTGCGGATCGGGTAGGGGATTTCAATCACGTGTTTCTTGAACTGATACCAGATGGCAGAATAAACCTCGTCACGGACATGGCGATGCATACCGGGATCGCCGATCATGTAGGCAATCCGGTACACAATGCTGAAGTCGCCATATTCGTGGAGAAAGACTTCGCTTTCCTCCTTCTGAATGACATGCGGATTGGTCTTGAGGATGGCCAGGACGGCCTGTTTAACTTTGACCGGCGCGACTTCGTAACTGACCCCGATATTGATGAATTGTTTTACCACCGGGGTGGGCTTGCTGTAATTGATCACTTTTTCGGTGGAAATCTTATTGTTGGGGATAATCATGTAAATTTTATCGGTGGTCTCGATCTTCGTGTAGCGCCAGTTCATTTCCCGCACTTGGCCGCGTTGGCCATCAACTTCGATCCAGTCGTCTAGATCAAACGGTTTTTCGAGCTGGATGATAAGGCCGGCAATGAAATTGCCGATGGTATCCTGCATGGAAAGCCCGATGATCGCCGTCAGAATGGCCGAGGGGGTCAGGATTGCCGCCAGGTTGACGTTCAACACCAACCGCAGGAAAAGCAGGGCGAAGAGAACGACAATCAACACCGTGGTCAGATCGCGGATAATCCGGGCCACAAATACACGCCGACGGTGTTCCAGGTATTGCCCGATGTAAAGTTTGACGACAACCTGCACCGTGAGTAATGCCATCAGGGCCAGTTCAAGGGCTTTCAGCCACGGCGTCAGGAATACGGGCATGGGCATTCTTGTGCGGATGCCTTCGCAGATGAGGACAAGAACTGCCAGTTGAAAAACATGGGCCGCGTTCAGCGAGACCCATTGCAGTCGGACCATGATGCGCAGCAACACCCAGAGCACAACGAACGCTCCAATGGCAATTGCCAGCCAGGCATGCGTTTGCATGGGCAGGACCAGTATGGGTTCAATCATAATACCTGAAAGTATGATTTCCGGTTGCCGTTCATTAGATGGCCTTTATTATCATCACGCGTCGGGACCAATCAAGCGCAAAACTGCGCGTGTGCGAAAAACTGCGCGTGTGCGAAAACTCTGCGTTTATGCTTTGTATGGCCAAATCCAATTATGATATAAGGTCTACTCAGGTTCACGGTTCAGCGGTTCAACGGCCCGCCTGCAACGCTGTAGCACTGCGGGCAGGTTGAAAAAGAATGAAGATCGTCCTTGGTGAGCGAAAAACAGATGAGCGCAGCCCTATTTAATTACACCGTCCGCGAGAGTTTGCGCTCGCGCTGCATTCGGCTCCAAGTGACCCCGCGGAGGGGCCTGGAGGTCGTTGTGCCGCGGGGCTGTAGCCGCGCCAGGATTCCGCCGCTTCTCGAAAAAAAACGGCAGTGGATTCGGTCCGCTTTGGAACGGGTTGAGGCGTATCGCGCACGGTTTCCGCCGGCGCCGGTATGGCAGGTTCCGGAGCGTATTACGTTTCCGGCCATACAGCGAGCCTGGCAGGTTGAAATGCATCCGGAAGAAATTTCGCGGGTGACGGTGCAAGAACACGGGGAGGGCCTGCTCAAGATACGCGGCAACGTAGGTCAGTCAATTGCCTGCTCGGCAACCGCCGACCCGGCAATTGCTTGCCAGGCGATTGCCTGTCGCGCTGCGTTACATCGCTGGTGGTTACGCCAGGGCCGCAAACACCTGGTACCCATGCTTCGGGAGATCAGCCGGGAGACGGGCTGGTCTTTTGATCGCGCCACCGTGAGACGCCAGCGCACGCGCTGGGGGAGTTGTTCCCGGCGCAAATCGGTCAGCCTGAATGCCAAGCTCCTGTTTCTGGATCCGGCACTCGTCCGCTATGTCATGATCCATGAGCTTTGTCATACCAAGGAAATGAACCATGCTCCGCGCTTCTGGCGCCTGGTTCAAACCGAGTGCCCCGATTTCCGCGTGCTCAACAAAACTCTCCGGCAGGCTTGGAATACCGTGCCGGCATGGGCAGGCAGTGAATACGAATAATGGTTAATGGATAATGGTTGATGGTTCATGAATCGAGCAATAAAAAACATAGCAGGCGGGTCCGCCCAGGGCGGAAACCATTAACCATATACCATCAACCATTCCCGATCAGCGCGTTTACGCGCAGATCGGGGGATTGAGATCAACATGGCCAGATATGTAAACCCGCGACGACGACGTGAAGATCCGGTGCGCTGGATGGTTACCCGCGAGCGGTTCCAACTACCTGACACGGAACCGCCTGCGGCAGAGCCCGACGTTGCCGTCCGTGATATTGTCAACGACATTTTCAAGAGCATAGATGTCCGCCGTCAGCCCGCCCTGCTGGATCAAATCCGGGAAACTTGGCGCGAGCTGGCCGGTCCGGGCGCGACCACCCATGCACGACCGGGCTATCTGGACCGCCAGACACTGGTGATTTTTGTGGATAGCGCCGTCTGGCTGAATGAGCTGGTGCGCTACGAACGCGCCGGGATATTGACTCGGCTTCAACAGCGCTTTGGAGCGGAGGCCATCAAGGCCTTGCGACTCCAGGCCGATCCGGAGGATAGGCGGAAAGTAGTAAGCAGTGATCGGTGATCACTATGTGTTCAGTGTTCGGTGTTCAGAGGAGCATGACCGATGAACCAGGAGGCAGCAACCAAGACTTATTTGGATAGCTTGCCCCCCGACTTGTCCTGCCGTAGTCTCTTGGCGAAGAGGGAAGCCTTGTGTGAAGGCGGGTCGAGGATTTACAGGTCTATCCGAAGTTTCACCACCTTCCCGCGAAGGAACGCCGTTGGGCCATCGCTGATGCCGTTGACAAGTATGGCAAGCCGAACACTGAACCCCGAACGCTGAACACCTGAGTAGTTACTATTTTGTTGACATCCGGCGTCAATGAACGTATAGTTCATGACAAATGAACAAACAGTTCATTGCGATATGAAACCGGAAATCCGTCAACAACAGCTTATGAACCGCCTGCGGGCGGTGGAGCGGGAGTGGCGCGTGGACGAATTGGCCCGCGTGCTCAAGGTTTCGCCGCTCACCATCCGCCGCGATCTGGACGTCCTGGCCCGTGCCGGCGTCATTGTTCGCACCTTGGGCGGATGCCTCGCGCTGGGCCGTACCCAGAACGCCGTGTACCAGAAACGGATCATTACTCAGTTCGAACTCAAACAGGCCATCGGTCGCGCCGCGGCCCGGGAAGTCCACTCCGGCGATACGCTCCTGATTAACGACGGCTCGACCACCTTTCACATGGCATCCTGCCTGGGCGAATGCGGACCCATCACGGTCTATACCAATTCCGTGGCCATGATCGGCGAATTCAGCCGCTTTGAAAACGTGCGCCTGTTCCTGTTGGGGGGCGAATACCACCGCGACCTTTACTACCTCGGTGGCGGACTCATGACCGGGGTATTGGAAACCGTCCGCGCCGATACGGTGTTCCTCGGCGCCGATGGCGTCAATGCGCGTGGCCACTGCCTAGCCTTGAACCCCGACGCGGCCCGCGACGCACGGATGATGCTCCGCCGCGCCCGACGTAAAATTCTACTGGCCGATACCACCAAAGTCGGCAACCGCGCGGGCGCCGTGTACGGCGCGTTACAGGATTTTGATCTCTGGATCACGACGCCGGGCATGCCCCGCGCCATGTTCAAACGCCTGCGTCAAGCAACAACCATTCGGGAGGTTACGCCATGAGTTATGATATTGCCTGGGCCAGGGTCAACCTGAAGAACGTGCCGCACCTTGTGACGCCGGAAATTCCGGGACCGAAATCACTTGAATTGCATGGGCGCGCTTCCAAAATCATGAAGGGCTATTCCGGTCAGGTGAAGCTGTTCCCGGTTGTGTTTGACAAGGGCTACGGCTGTACCCTGACCGATGTGGACGGCAACACCTACCTTGATTTCTCTTCCGGCATTTACGTGACCACCCTTGGCCACTGCCATCCCAAAGTCACCGAGGCTGTGCAGAAAGCCGCGGGCCAGCTGATGAACTGCCACGACTTTACGACACCCATTAAGCTCGAATTACTTGAAAAACTTACGTCCGTCCTGCCGGGCGACCTCTCCGGCATTCAGCTTTACGACAGCGGCACGACGGCCGTCGAGGCCGCGTTGCGTGTGTGCCGCGCGGCCACGGGCAAACACGAATTCCTGTCCTGCTACGGCGACTTCCATGGCAAGTCGGGCCATGCCGTGAGCCTGGCGCGCATGAATCGAACTAACGGACCGACCCGCGAGGCGGGATTTTACATGGTCCCGCGGCCCAATCCCTACCGACCGCTCTTCAAAAAGTCCGACGGCACGATTGATACGGATGCCTATATCCGTTTTTTTGACGAATTCATCACCGAAGCCACCACCGGCCAGGTTGCGGCCATCGTGCTTGAACCGATTCAAGGCTGGGCCGGATCAATCTTGCCGCCCGACGATTTCTTCCCCAAACTGCGCCAGTGGTGCGACAAACGCAAATACCTGCTGGTGGCCGACGAAGTCCTGACCTCCATGGGGCGCACGGGCAAATACCTGGCCATGGAGCACTGGAACACCCTGCCGGACGTTGTGACCTTAGGCAAGGGCTTCGGCAACGGATTTCCCGTGACGGCCATGGTGGTGCGCAAGCCTTATGCGAACGCGGTGGAAAACATCAGCGCCTCCACCAGCTACGGCGGCAATCCGATGGCCTGCGCCGCAGCACTGGCTTCGATCGTTGCCATTGAGGAAGAAGGCCTGCTTGAAAATGCCAAACGCCTGGAGGACTTCTTCATACCGCGCATGGAGAAGATGAAACGGGAACATAAAATCATCGGCGACGTCCGCTGCAAGGGCTGTCTCATGGGGATCGAACTCGTCAAGGATCGCAATACGAAAGAGCCGTTTGACGAAGCCGGCAAACAGGTCTACCAACGCGCGTTCCGCAAGGGGCTGGCTTGGATTCCGGCCGGTCATATCCTGCGCATGAGCCCACCCATTGTCATGGACGTGGATGTGGCCGCCAAGTGCATGGATATGATTGACGAGGCCATCGGGGAAACCGAGAAAGAATTAGGATACTAAGAAATGCAGAAGGTAGAATCCGCCGTTGCACAAGGAGCTATGGCGGACAAGTGCAGAATAAAGAAACTTGGAGCGTTTGTCATTCCCATGAAAATGGGAATCCAGAAAAGCCGGACTGGATTCCAGCCTTCGCGGGAATGACAGACGTATAACATGGTTCAAAATTTCAAATATGTTTGGATAGTATTGTGAATCTTGTGTCCGTCAGCTGACGGATGGCAAATATTTCAGATTGAAATTATGAAAACTATAAAATTCGGAATAATCGGTGCAGGGCTCATGGGACGTGAATTTGCCTCGGCCGCGGCACGGTGGTGCCATCTCCTGGATATGCCGGCGCGGCCTGAACTCGTTGCGGTTTGCGACAAAAATCCGTCCATCTTGGACTGGTATAAAAGCAATTTTTCGTCTATCCGCCAATACACGGATGATTACCGTACATTGCTTGCCAATCAGGACGTGGACGCGGTCTATTGCGCCGTGCCGCACAATCTCCATGAAGAAATTTACTGCGCCATCATAAAATCCAGCAAGCATCTGATGGGCGAAAAGCCGTTCGGCATTGATTTGAAAGCCAACTCGGCAATCATGGCGGAGCTTCGGCGTCATCCGTCCGTTTTTGCGCGGGGCTCTTCCGAATTCCCGTTTTTCCCTGCCGTTCAACGGATTGCCACCATGATTGAGAAAAGCGCGTTTGGCCAGGTTATTGAAGTCAATGCCGCTTTTCTGCATTCCAGTGATTTGGACCCAACCAAACCGATTAATTGGAAGCGCATGGTGGAAATCAACGGCGAATACGGGGTGATGGGCGACCTGGGAATGCATGTTTGCCATGTGCCGTTCCGGGCCGGCTGGATTCCCAAAAACGTGCGGGCCATTCTTTCGGATATTGTCAAGGAGCGTCCGGACGGAAAAGGAGGCAAAGTTCCCTGCCGGACATGGGATAACGCCACGCTGTTATGCGAAACTATTGACCCCATAAGCGGCGAATTGTTTCCCATGACCTTGAAAACCCAGCGGATCGCGCCCGGCGAAAAGAACACCTGGCGAATAGAGATATTTGGAACCAAAGCAAGCGCAAGGTTTTCCACCAAGAATCCAAAATGCCTTGAGATTATGGAATATCATGGCAAGGAGCAGGTCTGGCAGAGAATGGATGTCGGTTATGAGCCGGCTTTTAAGACAATTACGGGCGGCATTTTTGAGTTCGGATTCACCGACGCGATTCTGCAGATGTGGGCGGCTTTCATTTATGAAATGGTGGAAGGCAAGTCTTTACAAAAGTTTGCCGCCTGCGTCACGCCAGCGGAAACGGCGATAAGTCACAAGCTTTTTACGGCGGCGTTAACGTCGCATGCGGGAAAAGTAGTTGGATCGGTTTTGGAAGTTTGAAGCATTGAGATAATATAGGAGGAAAAAATGCAACGGTTTTCTAAAAACTTTTCTAATTTACCAAAGCGCGGCAGGTACGATGTGGTTATAGTCGGCGCCGGACCGTCAGGTATATGCGCGGCAATAGCTTCTTCCAGAGCAGGCGCCAAAACACTTTTGATAGAGCGCTACGGTTTCCCGGGCGGAGTTGCAACTACCGCATGCTGTCCGCATCTTATGGGTTTTGCGGCGGCAGGCGGAAAACAGGTTGTAAGCGG
>VSJD01000336.1 GCA_008636095.1 Kiritimatiellota bacterium
GATTGCCGATGAATTTGTCAGACGACTCGACAGGATGGGATATGCCGGGTTAATTAAAAGACCGGCATTTATCCCCGATAAAAAACCCATAGGCAGACGGCCGATTACGGGATATGTTGTAACATCCGTTGATGCAATCCGCATAGCGGCTAACAATATGCTAAAAGAGTCAAGGGCAATCCGACTTTATTATACCGCGCTCATCGATGTGGTTATCAAAACCGGTTTGGTAGATTCAATAATCGTTGATAATGCCGACGGGCTTGGAATAATTAAAGCGAAAGTCTTTATTGATGCCACGGGGGATGCTAATTTAATTTGGCGCGCAGGTGGAAAAACGCGGGTAGCGCCGATTGAAGATTCAATGACCAAGACCATCCTGTTCATGGTGGGCGGCGTTAAGGGATTTCACCGCGAAAAACTCGGCAAGATATACAAAGAGTTATATGAAAAAAGAAAGTATCCTTTTAAGAATCAGAATCATTTTATGGCAATCGGGACATTAAACCCGGGAAAAATCCTGGTGAATATGACGTTGACTGTCGGCAATGCGCTTTCGGCCTCGGATTTAACGATGATGGATGTGGAATTGCGCGAACAGGTGTTTGTCTGCATAAACTGGCTCAAAAAATATCTGCCGGGATTCGAAAAATGCTACCTGGTTGATTCCGCAACAAGCGTGGGAGTAAGGGCGGGGAGAAGCATGGTCGGACTGGAAACAATTACCTGCCGGGATCTTGATTCGGGAACGCACGTGGCCGAGCCGGTTGCAATCGGCCACAGAAATTATGGGGGGCATGGCGTGAGGAGATTTTTAGATAAATGGGCAAAAAGCAATCCCGGTACCAGGGGGATACCGCTTAAATCCCTTATCCCTGAAGATTTTAAAAATGTGTTGGCCGCCGGAAGATGTATTTCAGCGGAACCGAGGGCCATAGGCAGTTTCCGGCTCATGGCAAACTGCATGGCCATTGGCCAAGCGGCGGGAGTTGTGGCGGCCTTATCCGTTAAACAACGAAAAATAGTTCCAGATGTAAAATACGCGGATATTAAAAAAATATTGTTGAAACAAGATGTAATTCTTGAATAAGGAGGACAAAAAACATGCGTGCGCAAAAATTCTTTACCGAGTTGCATGCGAAGTTGTCTCCGGAACAGATGGAGGAATACCACAAGGCCGTTTTCATGAATATGGAAGGCGGTTTTGCTCAGTCGGTTCGTGATGAATATTATCACGGCGTTCTGAAGCATATGGGGGAAAATGCGCATATCGGCGGCGGGGTAAGAATAGTCAATCCGCAATTTATTTCTCTGGGTGACAATACGCAGATTCACAACAACTGCACGCTGATCGCCAATTCGGAAAAAGGCATCACGCTGGATGACGGCGCACGGTTAAAGCATGGGGTTTATCTGGATACGGAAGTAGCAGCGACGGGCTACATCCGAATCGGCAAGCGGGTGTATATTGGCGCCGGCTGCTGCCTGCACGGGCACGAGGGCCTGGAAATCGGCGATGACTGTCTGCTGGCGCAGAACATCACCATCACGCCCTATTCGCATTCTTTTGACAACCCCGCAAAGATTATTTATTCCCAAGGCGGGATTCAAAAGAAAATTGTAATCGGACGGGACTGTTACCTGGGCATGAACGTGTGCATTGTGTGTACGGCTGAGAACATCGGCGAAGGCGCGGTGGTGGGCGCCGGTTCCGTTGTCGTGCGCTCAATTCCGCCACTCGCTATTGCTGTCGGTGTGCCCGCCAAAGTGCTCAGATATCGCGGACAAATAAAACCAGACAAATCAAAGGAAAATTAAAATGAGAATTCAATTGCTCTCTGACAGTGAATACGAACAGTTAGCGGATGATGTCGCGCGGGTCCTGAAGGAGGTCGGATACCTTGTGGATCATCCTCTGGTGAAAGCGAAAGCGCTTGGCGCCGGTTGTCGGGAATCGGCCGAAGGACGGGTTTTATTCAGCCAGGGGCAGATTGAAGAATTACGCCGGAATTTGTCCCGGCAAGCGGCCGCCGGAGGGCTAAAATCAGATGAACAGAAAACAGCCGAAAAGGACTATAAGATATTGCGGGCTGGTATTGGCAATCTTACGCCTAAATATTACGATTACAGTTCAAAAACGATAAAAGCCGTGGATACGGCGATGTTCAAAGATCTGATTAAGTTTGCCCATGCCGAACCGCGGATCAGCTCCATCACGCCGCTTGCACGTCAGGATACCGACCCGAGATGGGAACAACTTGAAGATATTGTTTTGATTGCGGAGTTGACCGATAAAAACATCGGCGGAGTTGACCCAATCACTCCGGAAGCTATCCCTTATCTGGCCGAAATGGCGGCGGTGCTCGGCAAACCGGTCAGTTTCATCGGTAGCTGCAATTGTGTTAATCCTCCACTGCGTTTGGAAAACAGAACAGCGGAAGCCATGTTGATAAAGAGCCGGTATCATATTCGCAGTATGATAACCACCATGCCGGCGCTCGGCGCCAGCGGCCCCGTTGATATATATGGTTCCGCCGTGCTGGCCACGGCCGAGATCGTCGGAGGCTTGATTTTGTCTTATATCATTGATCCAGACGCCCTCCAGATGGGGTATGTTGCCTGCGGTCAGCTTGACATGAAAACCGGCAATATTACCAGCTCTACGACTCAAACCGTGCGCCTGGACGCGACTGTTTATCAAGCCATGGAAAAGTGTTTTGGCGGTTGCACATTGGTCGGCGGCCGCGGTTATATCAGCGCCAAAGCGCCCGGATTGCAGGCCATGTTCGAACGTTTGCTGAAGGCCCAAGGATATTCGTTGTTTGTGGACAACGGCGCTTTCGGATATAGCGGAACGGGGAATCTGGATAACGGCAGTGTTTTCAGCCCGGAACAATATATGCTTGATTTGGAAATCATCGAGGCATTGAACCATCTCATGGTTGCTCCGCGGCTCCCATTGCACAATGACATTGTCGAGCGCATTAAGTCGGGAGTAGCGAGCGGAGGAAATTTCATGGTGGATGATCACACGCTCTCCCATTTCCGCGATGAATTGTGGGAATCCTTCTGCTTTGGCACAATGCCCCGAACATTGACCGATGATGAGATTGTTGAAAAATGTCACCGGAAATATGCGGACAAAATTGCGGAATACAAAAACGCACATTATCCGGACGAAACCATTGTGCAATTAAAAAAGATCCTCCAACGGGCAAAGGCGTAGGAGGCAAATCGAAAGGAATAATATGAACATTAAATACGACCGACTGTTTAACCGTAATGAGCGCGCCGTGATTATCGCCATGGATCATTGCGAATTTGACGGACCCATTCCGGGCATGCTGGATCTGGCAAAGACCGCCGCAAAAGTGGATTCCTGTGTTGACGGCATTTTAATGTCTCCGGCCATGCTTCCTCATTGCCGGCATGCCTTTAACTACAAGGGCGCACCCATGGCCGTTGTCCGTTTGAACTGGAGCACGGTTTATTGCTACCAATGGCAATACAAGGATGCGGTTACAGTCCAGGCATTCAGCCCGGCGGAAGCGTTGCGGCTGGGCGCGGACGTGGCACTCATTTCGCTGACGCTTGAGACCGGCAGTGAAGCCAACGACGCCCACAACGTCGAAGTCTTTCGGTCGATCTGCAGTGAAGCCAAACAATTAGGCATGCCTGTTATCGGTGAATATTACCCGGCCGATCCCGACAATCTTTCGCCGGAGGAACTGCACCGTAAAGTCCATGCTTGCGCGCGGATTATCGCCGAATTGGGCGCCGACCTGATCAAGACTTTTTTCACCCACAAGTTCAAGGAGATAACCCGCAGTTGCCCCGTGCCGGTCCTGGGTTTGGGCGCCGCCAAGTGTCCGACCCAGTTGGCGGCCCTGCAGTTGGCGGCGGCGGAAGTGGCGGATGGGGCAGGGGGCGTGGTGTTCGGGCGCAATGCCATCCAGGTGCCTGATCCGGCCGCGTTCCAGCGGGCTTTGTGCGACGTTGTCAAACGCGGGGTCAAGCCGGAAACAGCCGCAAAGAAACATAGATTGAAAGATTGATGGGGATAGTTTTAAAATAGCCGCAAAAAGGCACAAATACTGAGAGGCATTGAAGTGAAATCAAGGCACAGAAAGATCCGGGTCGGTGTGTTCGGCGCACGGCGCGGCGCGACCATGATGTCGGTCATGCTACAGCATCCGGAGGCGGAACTGGTGGCCATTTGCGATTATTCGGAGACGATGTTGAAAAATTGCGCGGAATTGGCAAAGAAAAACAATGTGACGTGTTACCGGGATTTCGACAAGTTTCTCAATCATGACATGGACGCCGTCATTCTGGCAAATTATGCCACGGAACATGCCCCTTATGCCGTACGGGTGCTTAATTCCGGACGGCATGTGTGCAGTGAAGTTGTTGCCTGTCAGAATATGGCGGAGGCGGTGGCACTGGTGGAAGCCGTGGAAAACAGCCGTAAAGTATACACCTTTGCCGAAAACTATTGCTATTTTCGGGGAACGCTGGAAATGCAAAGGCTTTATCGGGCCGGAGAAGTCGGAGAATTTTTGCACGCTGAGGGGGAATACGTCCACGACTGCGAATCCATCTGGCCGAATATTACCGGCGGACAGCGCAATCACTGGCGCAATTTTTGCCCGGCAACGTTTTATTGCACGCATTCAATCGGGCCAATCTTGACTATTACCGGAACGCGTCCGACGCGTGTTACGGCTTATGAAACGCCCAACATCAATAAACGCCGGTTCGGAAGCCGTTCCGCGGACGGGGCAGTGATTCTCTGCCAGATGAGCAACGGCGGCACAATGAAGGTTTTGCCGTGGTGTAATTTTAAGCGTAACCCCGAATCAGTCTGGTACGCCGTTTACGGCACAAAAGGCATGATGGAAACCGACCGGTGGGAATCTACGTTTAATCGCGTCCATCTGTATCGTGAAGGCTTTGCGGAACCCTCCGTAGCTACGAGTGAAACGAGAGCGAAGGAAGGTGAAAAACATCCTGCGTATGAACAGGACTTCAGCTACAAGCCTGCGTTTCCACTTTCAACGGACTTATCCCGGCGGATTGGTGGGCACGGCGGCTCGGATTTCTATACCATGCATTATTTCCTGCAAAAGATTCGGGGACGGCCGGAAGGCAAACACGCTATTGACGTCTATCAGGGTTTGGATATGACCTTGCCGGGATTGCTCGGTTTTCGCTCCATTGTCAACGGGAACATTCCAATAGATATTCCCGATTTCCGGAACAAACAAATCAGGAAAAAATACCGTAACGACCGCTGGTGCTGTGACCCGAAACTGGCCGGGAAAGGCCATCCGAAATTCAACTGGTCTGGGGGCGCAGTGAAGGTGCCGGATTCCGTCTACCGAAAACAGCAGAAACAATGTCCGCGATAGATTCAGAATTTGCCACGAAAATGCACAAGAAGCACAAATTCTGACTTCTGAATACTTGTGAATTTTGTGCCTCTTTGTGGCTAAAGGTAGCAGTTCGAGCGCGCCGGGCATGCCGTGGGGAAACATGCAGGCACTGGTAGAGGGCCTGAAGTATTATCGCGAACATGGACGGGGGTAGGGGCAGGGGAGAGTGATCAGTCATCAGCCTGACATCCGTAGCTATGGGTGAAAGGGGCGCAGGCGGGTGAGCAGGAAGCTGTTCTTCGTTCCTGGTTTAAACTGAGGAGAGGTGACGAAATGACCAAGCATGAACTGTACCATCAGAAACGCGAGCGGCTGATCAACGCGATTGAGTTCAAGCCGACCGATCGCCTGCCGGTTGCGGGCGCTAATTCCACGATTCCCGCCATTGAGCGGATCACGGGGCGCAGTGACTACCGGTCGCATCCCAAGGAAGTCTTTGCCTTGGCAATGAACGCGTGGGATGTGGATGTAATCCTGCAGTTTGTACTACCGGATCGGCAGGATCGGGAGTGCGGACCGGGATCGGTTGTGAAGAGCGACGGACTGCGCACTGTGGTCTATGCGCTGGTAAATGCGTGGTCAAAGTCCCATGGGTTTAAATCGCCCGAGGACGTCCGGGATTTTTGTCAAACCCTTCCAGCGGCTTCGGAAGCGCACCGCTACGTGGACCCCGCCATCAACTATTTGCGATGGCTTGAACTGGACGGATGGGGCGCGTTTCTTAAGCCGGCCGTGTTCATTCCCGGCCACCTGTGCCAGGGCGTTCCGTGGATGTGGTATAGTTCAATGGGGTATGAGAACTACCTTATGGCGCATGCGCTCTACCCTGAGGCTTTGGAGCGTCTATTCGCATTTGTCGGCGAGGAGAGCCGACTGCGCAATGAGGCAATTGCCAGGGCGATCAGGGATCATGATCTTGTACCAATCATTTATTCCGGCGAAGACATTTGCGGGAATGATGGCCCGATGGTTTCCCCGCAAATTTTGCACGATATCTACTTCCCGCACCAGAAGCGCG
The DNA here is from genome assembly GCA_008636095.1 of Kiritimatiellota bacterium. Lineage (GTDB taxonomy): Bacteria > Verrucomicrobiota > Kiritimatiellia > JAAZAB01 > JAAZAB01 > VSJD01. The sequence goes on from VSJD01000336.1 coordinate 6,454, forward strand.
CAATCGCCCCGATTATTGAGGCCGGCATCCACTGGCTCTGGCACAGCGACGGTAATATCCTGCCCATCCTGCCGGACCTTATGGACTGCGGCATAGACGGTTTCCAGGGATTTGAGGAGGACAAGGGCATGGATATGTACGCGCTCGCCGCAACGCCCTGCCGTAACGGGAAGTTACCGTTCCTGTTCGGTAGTGTGAATGTGACGACCACCATGTACATGACCCCGGCGCAGATTCGCAATGATATCCGGCGTATGGTTGACTTATCCCGGCAGCGCGGCGGGGGGATTGTTATTTCTACCAGCAGTTCCATCATGGAAAATACACCGTTGGAAAACGTGTTGGAATTCTATAAACGATAAGGAGAGATGATAACCGATGCGTGGTAAGTCCAACCGGCATGTTGAGCACCCCCCATTATTTCGGTGGTGCGACAATGTGATTTATGACGGCAAAGCACCGATCGCGCGCTTCCGCCAGCGTGGCGGGAATGACCTCGCGTTTCGAGAGGTGGCATTACAACGCGGCGGAAGACCGCTGATCTGGTGGCTTCCCGTCTGGTGGTCGCAACATGCCAATCTGGCTGCCAACCTCGTTGATGACCTGGTCGTCGACGACAGCAATCCTGAAAAACTGGAAATCATGATTCCCCCGTCTCCAAATCCGACCGGCCGGATACATCTTATCCTCCAACAAAAAGGCAAGGACAAATCGTGGTTCTCGCATGTCGATTTTAATAAAGCTTGAAATTCCGGAACATAGGGAACATATATCATGAACATGAGAGAAAGAATGGCCCACCACTATAAAGGCGGGGAAAAGACGTTTATAAACCGGCATAATTTCTTAAAAGACAAACATCTCTATGCTGCCGAAGGATACGGCCGCTTAATACTTTCGCCGGCCGAAAAACGGGTTGCCGAAAAGACAAAACTGACCTTGACCTATTGCGTGGGCGTAAAAGGCCTTGCTGAAGGGAATATTCTGCGGTTTTATATTATCGGGTTTAATCCACTCTCGATGTTCGAGGACGGGTCGGCGCGGCAGAATCTTGCGCGGATAAAGATGGCTGTGTCAAACTCGGCCAAGATTGAAATGAAAATCAACAACAGCTTTCAATTGCGGGAAATAATTCTGGTGGTGGCCGGGGGGCAGTTGTACGAGAACGATACGATTGACCTTGTTATCGGGGAAGGAAACACGCTTGCTTTATCTGAAGTGGCGCGTCCGGTGGTATTTTTTGTCGAGTTCAGGAAGTCTGAATCCGATAAAATCGCGAAACTGATCGACCGGGCGACACTGCTGGTAAGGCCGGGCCCGCTCAAAAAGATTAGATTGCTCGCTGATCCGATCATTGATGTCCGGCAACCGCAGGATGTCAAACTAAATGCGCTGGATGAATTCAGCAATCTGCAGGAAGATGTCTGCGTAGAGGTGGAAATTACGCCTGCGAAAGGTGTCCAGATGAAATGCATGCCGGCATTGCTGCCCGGTGATGGCGGGGCAAGACAATTCAATAAGGCCTTTAATATTTCCATTCCGGGCACCTACCGGCTGGCCGGGAAGGATCGCATCAGCGGCATTGAAATAATATCACCTCCGATAAAGGCGGTTGAAAATAAACCGAAGTATCAGTTGTATTTCGGCGATCTGCACGCGCATGATTGTTTCAGTCCGGGACTCGCCTCGCCGATGGAATACTATCAAAACGCGATGAAAGCCGGGTATCATTTTACGGCCCTTCCGATACAGACCCATGGGCGAAATCTGGACCACGACCGGTGGATTCTCTCGAATTTCGTAGCGGAAGAATACTATCAGACGGGTGTTTTCGTTACCTTCCCGTCTTTTGAATGGCAGCAGTATGCTTTCGGACACAAGAATGTTTATTACCTCAACCCGGACCAGCCGTATCTCTGTCCGTATGACAAGCGATATGATATGCCCGACAAACTTTTTACCGCGTTAAGAAACAGCGACGCCCTGGTAATACCGCATCATCCCGGCTATAAACTCGATTGTCACGTTCCCGGGACCGACTGGAATTATGTTGATGAAAAGCTCCAGCCGGTTATGGAGATATGTTCGTGCCATGGTTCATCGGAAAAATGTGACAGCGAAAGGCCGCTCAACAATCCCGGCGCGGGCGGATATTTTCAGGATGTGCTCGCCAAAGGAATTCACATGGGCGTTATTGGCGGCTCAGACAGTCATAGCGGCTGGCCGGTGAATTCGCCGCGTGAACCGCGTCAATATCCCGGCGGCATGACCTGTATTTATGCCGCGGAATTGACCCGCCTGGGCGTGTTCGAGGCCTTGCGCAACCGGAGGTGCTATGGCACTACCGGCGCGCGAATAATTCTGGAGTTTCAGATCAACGGTCATGAAATGGGTGAGATTATCCGGGGACAGGATGAGCGAAGAATCAGCGTAAAGGTTGCCGGCACGGATAAGCTGGGAAAAGTGGAAATTATCAAGAACAACAGTCTTTATTGTGCGAAATCTTCCCGGGAATACCGGCTTGAATTTGAAATCAATGATAATTCCGACTCCGGCCGGGACAAAGATTTTTATTATGTAAAAGTAATACAGGCCGATGGCGAAATGGCCTGGAGCAGCCCGATTTGGTGTTGTGCCGGACTTGACCGCCGAAGCTCCTTGGGTAAAGGCTGTCATAGCCGTACCGGAATGGACCCAAACAATGGAAAGGCATCATAAAACATGAAAGGAATAATATGGCAATTAAAGTAGGCATTTGCGGCGTTGGCGCTTTTGCGCAGAACTTCATACCGCTTTTCAAGGCGCACCCGCTTGTTGAAAATATTGTGCTGTGCGATCTTGATCCTAAAAAACTTGAGGAGAATTCAAAAAAACACGCCCTGCCCGACACCTGCCCATCGCTTGACGAACTGTGCCGGAAGGACGTGGATGCGGTCGCGATCTTCACCCAGAACTGGCTCCACGGGCCGCAGGCCGTGCAGGCGTTGCGGTCCGGGAAGCACGTGTATTCCGCGGTGCCTTCGGCCATTACCATGGAAGAAATAACCGACATGGTTAAAACTGTCGGGGAAACCGGCAAAATCTACATGGTCGGAGAAACCAGTTACTATTATCCGTGCGCGCTCTATTGCCGGGAGCGTTTCAGGAAAGGTGATTTCGGTCATATCGTCTATGCTGAAGGTGAATACTACCATGATTTTGACCACGGCCTGTATGAGGTCTGCAAATGGAGAGGCGGCGCGCGCTGGAAGGAAATTGCGGGCTCGCCCCCGATGTTCTACCCGACGCATTCAATCAGCATGATCGTCTCGGTAACCGGCGCCCACACAACGCATGTTTCCTGCCTGGGATTTGTGGACCGGCACGAGGATGGCCTTTTTCGCAAGGGCGTCAATATCTGGGACAACGAGTTCAGCAATGAGACTGCCTTGATGCGCATGTCCGATGGAAGCATGTGCCGGATAAATGAATTCCGCCGGATCGGGCACCCGGGCGAAGTACGCATGAGCCTGTACGGCACGCTGGGTAGTTATGAGGAGCAATGGCA
>VSJD01000157.1 GCA_008636095.1 Kiritimatiellota bacterium
GGGACAGGTTTGGGCCACTAAGGACCGCAAATGCTGGGAAAAACTCAACGATACCCTGGCCTGCACAGGGCGGACTGTGAAAGTCGAGGGCGACGTTATGGATGAGAAGGTGGGTGGGGATGCCTCCTTCAGCGGCGTTTCGCAAGTGCATCCCGTAAGCCGGTTACCGAAGGAGTTTGCCGGGCTACCCAACGGCCACTGCGGTTCGCACCAGTTTCTGGTTGACGATTTTGTGAAGGCCTGTGTCAGCGGAGAACAGCCGCCGAACAACGTCTGGCAGGCCGCCCGCTACCTCGTTCCCGGATTAATCGCGCATGAATCGGCAAAACAAGGAGGAGTGTTACTTGAGGTTCCGGATTTCGGCGATGCCCCGGGATGAAACACAAGAAGGATCATAATGGAAACAAACCGCCAAAGACTTAATAAGGCACTGGACGGCCAACCGGTTGGGAAACCGGTCTTTGCCGTGTACGACTGGTTTGTAAATAACCGGCCCGCGGTGGACTGGGCAATGCTCTTCAAATTGGGGCTTGGTCAGATTAATCACGCCAATCTCATCAGGCATGCGCATCCCAATTTCGAAATTATTGAAACATCCTCAAAACAGGACGGAAAAACACGCAGGGATATCCGCCTGGTTACCGGCAAGGGCGAATTACACGAATGGTACATGGGTGAATGGCGGCAGGAACATTTTATCAAAACGCCGGAAGATTACCGGATTATGAAACACGCCCTCGAAGGCGTTCGGATTTATGTCGATGACCAACCTTTCCTGAAATCCGAATCAACCCTTGGCGAACGGGGCATCACGGTCGGTCAGATTCAAGGACTTGGTTCGGGACGTACTCCCTTGATGGTGTTGCAGATAGACTGGGTAGGGCTGGAACAGTTTTCCATGGACCTGGCGTACGAAACCCCCGAATTACTTGAACTTATTGAAGTAATGAACGCAATCAAGCTGGAGGAAATCCGCCAGGCCGTCAAGACTGCCGCAACCCAGATCAAGTTATGGGAAAATTTGTCGATTGATACGCTTGGCCCTGTCCATTATCGGCGACACCAGTCGCCGCTATATAAACAAATCCTTGAAATCATGCGCGCCGCCGGCAAAAAAATGCAGGTTCATTACGACGGCCGTTTGAAATTAATTTCGGAAGATATCGCCTCGCTCCCGATTGACGGAATAGATTCATTCACCGAACCGCCGGAAGGCGATATGTCAACGCTTGAGGCGCGCAAAGCCTGGCCGGACAAATTTCTCTGGCAAAACATTAATTTAAACTGGTATCGCATGCCGGAAAAGGAATTGGCGGAGAATATCACCCGCGTCGTCCAACAGGCCGGTCCCAGCCGGCACTGCCTGATGATCAGCGAAGACGTTCCGCAAAACTGGCGGCAAGCTGTTCCGGCAGTACTGGGAATACTTGAACGAATAAAATAACTGGAAGGAATTGGACGATGACGCAGTTAGCCGCCCCACTGGCAACCCGTGAGCTTTATTGTCCTTCGCATTTCGGCAATACCTATGAAGCTACTTTGCCCGGCGAGATGACCGACTTGCTGGCCGAGGCAAAATTCTGGGGGTTCAATCGCTTTTCCGACTGGTTTGACACCATCGACCTTTACAATGTTTACGAGAAAAAACACAAGCTCTTCAACATGCCGGAGGCGATTTGGGCCCGCAAATTCAGCAATTTCAAATGCGCGGACAAACTCGGATTTGAACTAGGCCTGGTTGTTTCTCCGAACCATGTCTTTTCCAACCAGGTAACTCCTGAAAACGAGGCGGAAAAAACAGGTAAATTTTTCGGACAATTGGTCTGCCCCTCAAAACCGGGCGCAACCGAACTGATCCTCAATAATTATCGCAAGTTATTTCAAGATTTCAAGGAACGCGGCTTGCGTCTGGGCAGTATCGGCGGAGGGGCTTACGATTACGGTGGTTGTGCGTGTGAAAAATGCAGCCCGTGGATTGTCACTTTCGGCAAACTTTTTAAGCAGATTGCCGAATTGGCCGAGGAATTCTTCGGTTCCATCAGCGTCGAGCTCTGGGGCTGGTGGTGGACCGATGAAGATCATCAGGAATTCACAAAGTGGGCCGATGCCGAGGCGCCGGATTATTTCAAGGCCATGTCTTTTCATCTGCCGTACGGAGTTACCGACTATCAGGTGTGTCCCATCCCGCGGAATTGCGCGGAAAAAGCGTTTGTTCACATTGCCTACGGTGAAAAAAGCGGCCATGACGCTTATTGCCATTTTGGCGCGAATATCGCGCCTGTGCGCCTGGAAAAGACCGTAAAATATCTCGTTTCACGGGGAGCGGCCGGATTCCTGGCCTATTCCGAAGGAGATCACGACGATATAAACAAGGCAATCCTGGCCGGACTCGCTTCCAAACAGTACTCCAGCGCCGATGAAGTCCTGCATGCTTATGCCAAACGTTATTTTGGCACCAATCCGGCAGGTTGGAGTGAACTTTTGCACTACCTGGGTGATTTTGAAACGATAGAAACCGTCAAATGCCGAAGGCTTTTTGACAAACTTTCGCGAGGCGTTATCAATTCATGGAGATTTCAGCAAATTGAAGAAAGACTGAAAATGGCCGAGGCGCACCGGGCTGTGCTTGCCGAAACGGATTGGACCCAGAAACGCCTTGCCGCCGCAAGGGCATTCATTGCTTCAAAGGAAAGACTTTACCGCAATGTATGGAGGCTTGGGTTACAGCGTCACGCCTTTCGTTTTGAAACTTATATGCCGGATTGGTACGATAGTTTTATTAAAATGAGCGGTGAAAAGAAATTTGAATCTTCCATTGATGTTAATGCGCAGGCATGAGTAAAGCCGGCACACAGTGCTTTTGCCTTTGATAAGCAAAAATGTTCCTTCGGAACGCGAACGCACGATACCTTTAGCGCGGGAATCATTGCGATAGATCCGGAGGAAAGCATGAAATAATTGCAAAACAACACTCCAGCCGATATTCGGAGAAATAAAAAACAGGAAAAATATACAATGAAATCTCTATTTAAAGTTAATGCTGTTGACCGCGAGTTTTACGAAAAACGCCTGCGCGACTGGCTGCCGGATAAAATCATCGATATCCACACCCATGTCTGGCTTGCCCGGCACCAGGTCGCCTATCGCCGGCATATGTCAAGGGTGCAGACCTGGCCGGCGCGGGTGGCAAAGGAATCGCCGATTGAAGAACTGTTGGAAACATATCGGCTGATGTTTCCCGGCAAAAAAGTTACGCCGCTGATTTTCGGGTCGGCCCTGTCACTTGACGACGATTTGAACGATGGGAATAAATACGTCAGTGATTGCGCGGCGGCCCATCATCTTCCGGCTTTGATCTGGTCTGCGCCGGAATGGTCCGGAGAAGACCTGGAGCGTAAAATTAAAGATGGCGGATTCCTTGGCGCGAAATGTTACTTGAGTTTTGCGCCGTCATATCTATCGGAGGCCGAAATCCGTATTTTTGATTATTTCCCTCATCATCAACTTGAAGTTTTGAACAAAAACGGCTGGGTCATGATGCTCCATATTCCCCGGAACGACCGCCTGCGCGATCCGGTAAATCTGGCGCAAATGCTTGAGATCGAAAAACGCTATCCGGACATTAAATTGATCATTGCCCACGTCGGGCGGGCCTACTGTCCGGAAGATATCGGCGATGCGTTCAAAGTATTGTCCAAAACCAGGAAAATGTGTTTTGATATTTCCGCCAACACGAATGCGGTGGCTTTCCGGCGGTTGCTGGAAGCGGTCGGCCCGAAGCGGGTACTGTTTGGGAGCGATTTGCCGATTTTGCGCATGCGCACCCGCCGGATTTGCGAAAACGGTAAATACATTAACCTCGTACCGAAGGGGATGTATGGCGATGTTTCCGCGGACAGCCACATGCGGGAAGTGAACGCGGCAGAGGCGGCTCGCCTCACGTTTTTTATGTATGAGGAACTGGATGCTTTCCGCCGCGCGGCGCATGCCGCCAAGCTGAATGCAAATGACGTCGGAGATGTGTTTTACAATAACGCCCGGCAATTGCTTGAAAAGAGATAAAAAACAACTTTTATAAATGAACAATTCAATACCATATAAAATTTTCTGGGGAATTCTTCATTGTCATGTAAGGAGTGATTTATGCCACAAGCTGGAACCTTTCACGGAAGGCGATCTGACTCGTTTGGGTGAACAAATCGACCAGCTTTACGATTTTGTAATCAATGACCGCAAACTTGATTTCATGGTTTATGCCGATCATCATACTATGGGCAATATGATCAGGCTCGGCTACCGGGAACAGTCCCCCTGGAAAATCGTCGCTGACAAAGCGGATTCATACAACCGGAACGGCAAGTTTATCGCTTTCAAGGGTTATGAATTTCAGGACGGAATGGAATACAATGTCTATCTGCGGGATGATAAATATTTACCGATTGCCGATAATTGGTCGGATCTGATTAAAGGTGTGGATGAAAATAAAAAAAACATTATCCTCGCCGCTCATAATCGACCGTGTCCGACAGATTGGCGCTTTAAAAACCACCCGAATTTTCGCATGATTGAAATTTTAAACGATGGTGGCATTTTTGAGGGATGGGCCAATGATGGCCTCGCCGAAGGGCATCGCGGCGGTTTTTACGGAGGAAGTGATGATCATTCCTGCCAACCGGCAAAAAATGCCTTAACCGGCATCTGGGCCGCTGAATTGACGACCGACGCGGTCTGGGATGCCCTCTGGAATCGACGATTTATCGCCTCAGCCAATATACGTAATAACTTGTTTTTTCAGCTTAATGGCCATCCGCTGGGAAGCGAAATCAGGAACGAACGCTGTAAATTCCGTAAATTAGACATTTTTCACGAATATGACACCAAACCCGCCCTGGTAATCGTAATTAAAAACGGGGCAATGTTTCTTAAGCATATTCCGGAACATGGTGTTTTTTCATTTTCTTTTGAGGATAAGGATAAAGCACGTTCGGGCAATAGCACCGATTATTATTATGTCAAAGTGATTTATCCGGATGGACGGATGGCGTTTTCATCTCCGATCTGGGTCGTCAACGGTCAGGAGCGGGAACGAAGCTGTTCTCATCCTCCCGGGAAAGCATATCCGGCCATTACGGAATGGCGCAGCGCCAAGGAATTGGGAGAACGAATCGGTTATCATCGTTTTACCAATGCAGGCAATCTGGGATTTGCCAGGATTCAAGCGCCCAAGCGGATACGCGACATGGTAAGCCATGTCGGCCCCGACGCGCTTTTGGTGACAAAAGAACGGAGCATTGTTTATCCGGCCATGGATGGAATCTATGAGCGAACGGCAGACGGCAAGGTCGAAAGACTGAAAGCGTTTACGACTGTAGAATATCACTGGCTGATTACCTCGCTTATTGAATTTGAAAACAGTATTATTGCCGCCGGTTATCACCAGGGGGAAAAACTGATATTTTCCCTGAAGGGCAAGCCCCTGGATTCAATGGCCCTGGATTTGTTTCCGATCAGCCCCTATTATTATCAGAACCGATTGGTTACCCCGCAGTATCTGGCGACGGACGGCGTGTTTATGTATTGGTTGCTCGAACGGGAATGTCTGGTTATAACGGCCAGCGGAAAATGTCTCGGCACATGTCAGCAGGATTTTCCCGTTTTCCCGTGTGCGCTTGCCGCGGCTTCTATCAACCGCATTTGCGTGCTCGCCTGCGATCGCAAGCTGATCTGTTATGACCTGAGCGCGTCACAGGAAGGCAAGGTTGCCTGGGCTGTCAATATTCCGGAATATTGTTGTTCGCTCGTCATGCATGCTGACGAAGTCTGGACTTACAATGACAAAATTTCACAGCTGTCCATTAATGAAAACATTCCCTTTTCTGTTTTTTCAATAGACACAGGCGCCTTTAAGGGAATTGCAAAACCGGATTTGAAAAATATCCGCGGAAGCAGAATAGCCTTCATGAACAACAACGAGTTTATTGCTATCCACAATCCAAACCTTGAGGCTGCCGCTATTTATCGGGATAGTCTGAATGAGAAAGGTGTTCTGCGGATTTTTACAAAGTGTTAAACGAGAACAGAAAAACCGCGGGGTTTTTCCCGCGGATTCGAAACTGTAGAAGAAAGGAAGGATCGGAAGCCAATGTTCACTTACAACATCATGGATTTTGGAGCGGTCGCGGACGGGAAGTTTAAAAACACGCAGGCCATCCAGAATGCGATTGACGCGTGCCATCAGGCCGGTGGAGGAATGGTTCTTTGTGGCCCCGGATCTTTCCTGACCGGTTCGCTGGCACTCAAGAGCAATGTGGAATTACATCTGATGCCGGGGTGCAGAATTGTGGGCAGTCCCAGCTTGGACGATTATGAGGATTTGGTTGCGCCCGGCTTTATCGGGAATAATGGCCCGGAGAAAAGCATCACGAGTTTGATTCGCGCGATTGAGGCGGAGAATATCGCCATCACGGGTCCCGGCGAGATTAACGGGTCGGGATTGGCGTTCTATGACGCCCGCAGTGCGGATGCCTCCGGTAAGATGAGCAAGCCCCCCACGCCCCGGCCGCGGATCGTAATGTTCTACAAATGCCGTCATGTTCTTCTTGAGGATACTTCGTTCATTGATTCGCCCTGCTGGACCTGCTGGCTGATGAAGTGCCAGGAAGTGAACGTTCATCGCGTTAATATCCGCGGCGACCGGCGGATGCGGAACAATGACGGCATTGATATTGATTCGTGCCGTAATGTGACCGTCAGCGACAGTTTCTTTGATACCGAAGACGACTGTCTGGTTGTGCGCGCCATCCAGCAGATGTATGACACGCCGGCCGTGTGCGAGAACATTACTGTGAACAACTGTGTTCTCGACAGCGAATGCAAGGGAATTCTGATTGGCTGTCCGGGCGATGGAGTGATTCGCAATTGCACGTTCAGCAATCTGGTCATCAACAATGCCGCCAAAGGGATCGCGATTGAACACCCCAAGTGCTACCTGCCGAAGGGCAGCCGTGGAAGCGCGGATATTCATGACATTATGTTTTCAAATATGACCATTAACTGCAGTTTGCGAGATCCGAAAAATCCGATAAGGGTGTATGTTGAAGAGGGCGTTGAGTTGAAAAGGCTGGCTAATTTAAGTTTTTCCAACATGCGGATAAAAAGCGGCGGACCATGCCTGGTGCAGGGAAGCCGGGAAACAACCATCCAAAACGTAAGTTTCAGCAACGTTGAAATAGAGACTTCCGGTGAGGATGCCGTTATCTGCCGTAACTGCCAGGGCGTGAAGTTTGCCAACGTCAATCTATCCAATCAGACTGAACCGATTCCCCGCGTTAAATGAATTCCGTTAAAGATGATTATTTATTGAGGAGATCGCAGCGATGACGAAAAAAGAGCGGATTAAGATAGGCTGGGCGGAGGTGGATATCACCCCCGAAGGAAAAATTGATCTTGCCGGACAGTATTATCATCGTGTTTCCGATGGCGTTCATTCGCGTCTTTCGGCAACGGCGTTGGCCCTCGAATCGGAAGGCGGCGCACAGGCTGTCATGGTAACGCTGGACCTGGTCGGTTTTCGAAGCGATTTTCAGGAGGAGTTGCGCGCGCTGTTGCGTCCCCGGTTGCCGGAGTTGGACCTCGCGCGTATTTTTCTGAATGTCATCCATACCCATAACGCGCCCGGTGTAGAACTGATACGCGGAATCGGCTGGCTGACGCAACTACCGGATGTGTTATCGGCCGCGGACTACCGTGCCTTTCTGCTTGAAAAAATCAGCGTAGCGGTCATCAGCGCGTGGCGCAACCGCAAGCCCGGCGGCGTCGCCAACGCGCTTGGCTTTGCACGCGTGGGGCATTGCCGCCGGGCAGTGTATGCCGATGGCACCGCCGAAATGTATGGACGCACCGACCGCGCCGATTTCGTTGGTATGGAAGGAGGGGAAGATTCCGGGGTTGAACTGTTGTTCACGTTTGACGAAAAAAGCGCGCCGACCGGCCTGATTCTCAACCTGGCCTGCCCGTCGCAAGTCATGGAAGCAACGTATAAAATTTCTTCCGATTTTATCGGTGAGACCAGGCGTTTGTTGAAACGGCGTTTTGGCGAACAGTTCCATACGCTGGGGCAGATCAGCGCCGCCGGCTGCCAGTCGCCGCGCGACCTGGCCAGGAACTATAAGGGCGAACCCGATTTCTGGCATGAAGACGGTGTGACGGAAATCGGCAAGCGACTGTCGGCCGCTGTTGAAAACGTTTTTGCGTCTGCCGCCGCGAATATTAATTATACGCCGGTTCTGCGGCACAACGTAAGAACCATTTCGTTGCCGCGGCGCCGCGCATCGTACCAGGACTATCATGATGCGCAGAAGAAATTGACAGAACTTGAAGCCAAAACGCCGGAAGATGAAGCGTATCGCCGGTTCTGCGATGAAGTCCAACGGAATGAGAAGATTCACGGAGGTCACGGACCCTATGACAGCAAGTTGCATCATTTTGTTCTGATCCAGAATAACAAAGCGGTCATTGCCAGATATCATGACCAGGAAAAACATCCTTCGTTCGAAATGGAATTACATGTTCTCCGGCTTGGGAATATCGCTTTCGCCACCAATCCCTTTGAACTCTATCTTGATTTTGGACAACAGATCAAGGCGCGGAGCGCCGCGGAACAGACTTTTATCGTCCAACTCTGCGGCGGAACCAACGGCTATCTGCCGAGCGAGCGCGCCGAACGGCTTGGCGGTTACGGCGGATTGATAATAAACGGTAATATCGGTTCGGAGGGCGGAAAGAAACTGGTTGACGAAACCGTAACCAGCCTTAATGCTTTATTTGCCTTGCCAGGCGGCAAGGTGATCACGGCATAGCCCAAAGGGCGAAGCCGGATTGAATACCAGGCAATCAGGAGGCAACATGATCAATCAGAAAATTACAGCCGGATTCGTGGGATTCGGCGAAGTCAACACCCCCAGGGAGATCATTGGGAAAAAATGCCGGGAAGCCGCCGCGCTGATTGAGTCGCTCGGAATCAGCGTTCGGGCCACCGCCCCGGTTTCCGACGATCCCGCCGGAAACCAGGCGGACTGCGCCATCGCGGAATTAAAAAAGATGGATTTTGATTTTCTGATCGTGTGCGTTGCCGGATGGATACCGTCCTGGGCGGTCATCCGCGTAATCGAGCCTTTCAAGCATAAGCCCATGCTGTTATGGGGGCTGACCGGATACCGGGAAGGGGACCGGTTCATCACCACTGCGGATCAAGCCGGAACAACGGCACTGCGCAGGCCTATGCAGGATATGAAATTCCGGTTTAAATATCTGGTTAATCGTTTGGGCGAGTCCGCACCCGCGGATGAGATCACATCATTCGCCCGAGCCGCCGCCGCTGTTGAAAAGCTGCGCCAGGCCAAAATCGGCATGGCGGGCTATCGGGACATGCGCCTCTTTGGCACGCTCTACGACGGCGTTTCGCTGAAAACACGCATTGGACCTGAAATTGAACACTTTGACCTGCTGGAAATTGCCCAATCCATGGAGACCTTGACCGACACGGATATCGCCGCGCCGATCAGTCGCATCCGAAAGAACTGGAAATTTATTAAGGAACCCAAGCCGGAGACGCTCCGCGACACGGCGCGCCTTTACTTGGCATTGAAACGGAAAATCGAGGAACGGGGCTACGAGGCGATTTCTTATGCCGACGTGGACGGCGTCAAAAAACTCTTGAAATTCGCTCCGGCCGGCGCGCTGACCCTGTTGCATGACAACATGACCATCTGTTCGATACCAGAAAACGATTCCATGGGCGCGGTTACCCAACTGATCGTCCGGTTTCTGACCGGACAGGTCGCCGCCTACCTGGAGTTCTACGAGTTTACCCGGAACGGCGCGCTGATGGGCGTGCCGGACTATGTTCCCGGCGAGGTCGTGAAAGGTAAAGTTACGATTCTACCCAGCGCCTTTGGAGGGTTCGGCGAGGGACTGCTGAATGTCTCAAAATTGAAGACTG
>VSJD01000158.1 GCA_008636095.1 Kiritimatiellota bacterium
GGCCGGTAACCATTGCCAGGTTGGGATATAGTGGCGATAATTATTTTCTTCATATGATGACCGGCACTGCCAAAACTCCGCTGAAGTGGGAAGAAGCCGGCTGGGCGCCGCCCGCACCCCAGCTCCCCAGCCTGGAAATTGACTTTGATTCTGATCCGGATAGCTTCATTCAAAATGTTCTTGGACAACATTACATCCTTGCTTACGGCGATCAGCGCGGGGTGTATCGGGACTTGTGCGCGCTCCTGGATATCAAACTGATTGGGGCGGGTTAATCGCAAGCAAAAGGAGATAAGCCTGTTATGGAACTGGAATTCAAAAAAGACTTCGATGAGGCGAGAAAAAACTGGGGTTTATTCTGGAAAGGCAAACTTAACCGTCCGATAATTCTGGCAATAATACCCAAGCCCGGAAAAGACCCGGTCAGTCCCCCTAAGTTTGGCGAAGCGTTATACCGCAATCACGAAGACGTGGTGGACCAGGCATTGCGGTGGGCGGAAAGCCATGAATTTCTTTGCGACATGGTTCCGGGTTTTACGCCTTCCTTGATGGTTAGTTTTTTCCCCGCCATCCTTGGTGCTGAAGTAATAGAAATTCATGAAGCGTGGGGGGTGGACACGGCGGTCAGTCCCTTTGTCAAGGACCTTGGCAATGTAAATCTGAAATTCCGACGCGATTCCAAATGGTGGGAGCAATGGGTCGCCCTTTGTGAATGCTTTAAGCGCAAGTGCGCGGGCCGGATTGTCTTTGGCGAAGCTTCGCTGGGGTATAATCTTGACACACTCGGCGCGATAAGAGGAACCACCGAACTGATGATGGATTTTTATGACAACCCCGAAGGAGTCCATAATGCGATGCGCCAGATTCTTGGAGCATACAATGAGGTAATAGACGAATATATACGGATTTTTGAATTTGAAAAGTATGGAGGGGTGACAAGGCACGGGTTCTATGCCGATGGATTAGTCGGCGTTCCGCAATGTGATTTCGGGTTCAGCATCGGCAAGGAGCATTTTGATGAATTTGCCCTGCCTTACCTTAAAAAAGAGATAGAACGTCTGGATGCCGTGGAATATCACCTGGACGGTCCCGGAAATATTATCCACGCGGAATCAATATGCTCCATAGATAAAATCGGAGTCGTCCAATGGGTGGCGGGTGCCGGTAACGAAAAAAAAGACTGGACCTGGCTTTATGAAAAGATCAACGCGCTGGGAAAAGGTTTGTGGCTCGGGGCGGCATCGCCCGAGGAGGCTGTAAGCCTGTGGAAAAAATACGCCAATTCGGGCAGAATGATATTAGGCGTGCACGCTGAAACTCGCGACGACGCTTTGCGTTACCTGGATGCTTTTGAAGCAATACGATAAAGAAAGGCCGGATTTCATGAAACTCGCAAAAATCGGATTGTTGCCGTTATACCTGGAACTGTATGACAAGATTTCCAAGCCCGGCCGTCGGAAGCCGCTTGAAGATTTTTACGATACCATTGCCGGCGTTCTGGCCCGGAAGGGAATAGAAGTTGTCAGGGCGCCGGTTTGCCGCCTTAAACCGGAATTTGCCGCGGCCGTAAAAAAGTTTGAAAAGGCAAACGTGGATGCGATTGTCACTTTGCATCTGGCATATTCGCCTTCCTTGGAATCGGCGGAAGTGTTGGCGCGGACACGATTGCCGATAATTGTCCTGGATACAACCCCGGATTATGATTTCGGTCCGTCCCAATCGTCGGACCGGATCATGTTCAACCACGGCATCCATGGCGTGCAGGATATGTGTAATCTGCTGATTCGCAACGCCAAACCGTTTGTAATTGAGGCCGGCCATTGGCAGCATTCCAATGTCCTGGATCGGGTCGTTGGTGGAATTCGTTCGGCGCGGATAGCTTCGGCTTTGCAACACAGCCGGGTTGGACAAATCGGCCAGGCTTTTGCCGGCATGGGTGATTTCTCCGTGCCGGTGGACGTATTGAAAAGAAAACTTGGAATCCAGACCGTGCCTTGCGATTGCCGATACTTAAGCCGAATATGCAAATCTATCCCCGAACGGGACGTTGCCGCGGAAATAAAAAACAATGAACGGCAATTTACAATCCAGCCGGGAATTAAAAAAGCGCATCAGCGCTCGGCACGGATCGGGTTGGCAGTGCGCCGGTGGGTGGAGCAGGAAAAACTAACAGCCTTTACGGTTAATTTTCTGGATGTAACGCGTAAGACCGGCCTGCCTACGGTGCCGTTCCTGGAGGCCAGTTTGGGTATGGCCCGCGGCATCGGTTATGCGGGGGAAGGTGACGTTATGACGGCGGCACTGGTCGGAGCGTTGGCGTCTGTATTCCCCAAAACAACATTTGCCGAGATGTTCTGTCCGGATTGGAAAGGGCAAACAATTTTTCTCAGTCATATGGGCGAGGTGAATTCGAGCCTGTTGGCGGGCAAGCCTGCTTTGATGGAGTATCCATTCATTTTCGGGGATGTGGAAAATCCGGTCAAACCGGTCGGATGTCTGCGCGGAGGAAAAGCCGTTTTTGTTAATCTATCGCCATTGGCAGAGGATCGTTTCAGGTTGATTCTGGCTCCGGTTGCCATGAAGGCGGCAAAAGGAAAGGACCGATTTTCAGATTCAGTCAGGGGGTGGATGAAACCGGTCCTGCAAATATCCGATTTTCTGGAAACTTACAGCCGCGCGGGCGGAACTCATCACGCGGCTTTAGTTTATGATGCTGACATGAATATCCTATCCGGATTTGGAGATTTAATGGGATGGGAAACGGTGGTGATCCAATAACATCCAAACCAAGCAAACGCCGAACATCCAACATCGAACGCTGAACATCGAAAGAAAACATTTCAGACACTTCAGCGTTGGGCGTTCGATCTTGGATGTTTTCTTCAGATTTCTTCATCTCATGCCATGAAAATAAAAAATGCATATCTTGGTCTTGATATTGGCGGCACCGGCGTGAAAGCTGGCGTGTTCAGCCGGGATGGAAAAATGCTTGCTTTCGTCCGGCGTTCGTTTCAGCCGACCGTTTCCGTGGACGGGCATGTTGATATTTCGATTGATGTTATTTATGAATCCGCCCGCAAAACCGTTCGTGAGGCCGTTAAAAAAAGCGGGGCAAAAATACTGGCCATGGCGGTTTCATCGCAGGGGGAAACATTTGTTACCCTGGATGCGAATGACCGTCCTCTGCATGACGCCATCATGTGGTATGACAGCCGGGCAGGCAGGCAGGCAGGAGAATTATGCGCTACCGTGCAATCGGCCGTCGGCCGGAAACCTTCCATTGACGCGATTATGACGGTCTCTAAAATCAAATGGTTGCATGAAAATCGACCGGAATTAATGCGAAAAGCGCGGCGGTTTCTGCTTCTGCCGGATTATATTTCATACCGTCTGACCGGCCTGGCAGCGATTGACACTAATACCGCATCATCCACCGGTCTGTTGACGCCGGATGAGGATAAATATGATCCGGCCATTCTTAAGGCCGGCGGGATTGATTTGGCTCAGCTCTCAACAATTCTTATTCCCGGAACGCCAATCGGAAAAATATTAAAACCGGCGGCGGAAGAGTGGGGGCTTTCTACGAAAACACTTATGGTGGCCGGAACAAATGACCAATATGCCGGGGCGCTCGGTGCCGGAAACTGCCGCCCCGGCATCTTATCCGAAACAAGCGGAACCTGCCTGGCGCTGGTTACTTTGACCAGGAAACGGCCGCGTGGTTTGCCGGCGGGATTATTAAGCGGTAAATTTCCGCTTCCGTCTCACTGGTTTGTTCTGGCTTATTCCAAAACAGCCGGCCTTGTCCTTGACTGGTTCCGGAAGGAATGCGCGGGTGGCGCGAGCTTTGATGCCTTGAATGCGGAGGCGCGCACCGTGCCGATCGGATGCCGGGGGATAAGCATGGTGCCGCATTTCGACGGTATGATCTCGCCGCACCCGGACCCGGCCATGCGCGGGCGCTTCTGTAATCTGACGCTTCAGCACACGCGCGCCGACCTATACCGCTCCATCCTGGAAGCCCTGGCGTTCAGTCTGAGAGAAAACATGGAATGGATGCGCCAAAACGGACTTACCATTGAAACGATCAGGTGCATTGGCGGCGGGGCCAAAAACGAATTCTGGCTGCAAATGAAGGCGGATGTTACCGGCCAACCCGTGGAGCAGCCCGCCGTCACTGAGTCGGCCGTGCTGGGCGCCGCCATGCTGGCCGCTCGGGGCGCCGGCGCCTTCCCGTCGCTGGCGGAAACGAGCGCCGCATGGTATCGTGCCGGTCGCGTATTTGTCTGCGATAAGCAAGCCCATCAAGCCTATGACGAGCCCTACCGCCGGTATCAGACGTTGGTGACCAAACAGGTCGGGTGGTGATTATCTGATTATGAAATCAAAGCAGATCAAGCTCCTGTCGTTTGGCGAGGTGTTATGGGACATCATTGACGATCAGGCGTATATTGGCGGAGCTCCTTTCAACCTTGCGGCGCATGCATCGCAATGTGGCCTGGATGCTTATCTGCTTACCTGCGTGGGTGCGGATGACTTAGGTCGGCGCGCACTGGCGGAAATCGACCGGATGAATGTGCATCGGCAATATGTTCAAACCGATCGTCAGCATCCAACCAGTACGGTTACGGTGAGATTGTCGGCTAAAGGGCAGCCGGCGTATGTCATTCACAAGAACGCAGCCTGGGATTTCGTTGATGTGCGCAAGGATATGATGGCCGGCCTGGTTGCCGAAAACTTCAATGTCGTATGCTTTGGTTCATTGGCACAGCGCGAAGCGCTTTCGCGGGCCAGCCTAATGAGTGTTCTGGAAGCATTGAAAGGGGTGCCGACATTCTTCGATGTGAACTTGCGCCAGAACTACTATTCGCGTGAACTGCTGACGGCCAGCCTGCAGCGGGCCACTGTTTTGAAGCTTAACGACAGCGAGGTTAAGATCATCGCTGATTTGCTCTTTGGCCGGAATATGACCGCAACGGAGTTTGCACGGGCTATACAGGGCAAGTTTCCGGTTCGCGTGATATTGATAACCATGGGGGCGAAAGGATGTGCGCTAACCGAAGGCGGGTCCGTCGAAATATGTCCGGTTCGCCAGGTCGCAGTTGTTGACACGGTTGGCGCCGGGGATGCTTTTTCCGCAGCTTTTCTGGCCGGCTGGTTGCGTGGCAAAACGGCAATTGAAGCAGCCACCATGGGGAATTTGCTGGGGGCTTTTGTGGCTTCCCGACGCGGCGCCATTCCGGATTATGACAACGAAATCCGCCGTTGGCTGGGTTTATAGCGGCAGTATGATTTTGACATTCCAACATTCTGCAGAATGTTGGAATGTCATTTCAGTACGGGGGGCGGACGGAGAGCGGATTGTCGTCGGTCAAAAAAAACAGACCCTACGGCAGGAAGGCGCCTTTCTTCAACTTGGCGGGCAGGTATTTTTCCAACACGTAATTCAGCCCGTGCTTGGCAAAGGCCTGTTGTTCGATACGCACCCCCATGGTCAGCATCTGGTTGAGCGCCGCCTGCCATTCCTTGAAGTGTTTGATGAAGGGATCGTTTTTCAGCGCGTCCTTGGCGCGCTTGACGTCATTTTCCTCCAGCGGGTGGGTGGCGTCTTCGAGGTCGTAGTCCAGGATGTCCTGCGGCGTCACGCCCAGGTAATGGACGCGCGGCACGCAGAAGAACTGATTGATATGCGCCGCCTGGCCGGAGCCGACTTTCAGCGTCCGGTAGATGTTGCAGTAACCATAGGGGTCGCCGTCGGTAAAGGCGAATACCGGCAGATCCTTGTCATCCGACAGGCGCCGGATGAAGCGCCGGCAGGCGCGCGTGGGCACGCCGCTCATGGAAACCAGGACGCAATTGGCGCTCTCGTAATAGCGGTGGTGGACGAGCCGCTGAAAAAGCGAGGCCGTTTCAATGGCCAGGATGAATTTGGCCTTCGATTCGAAACGCAGGTGCTCAACCTGCGAGGGAATACTCCACGCACCCGTGCCCAGCTTCTCGCAGTTAATGCGGATATCGCCGCCGGTACCGGGATCGCGGTCAATTACCGTGACCGGGCCGGTCACTTCGCCGCCGCGTTCCTCGGGGATATAGCCTAACTGTTCCCGGTTGATGCCCAGCATGGCTTCCATGTCGTCCAGCAGGGAATCGCTTTCGGGCTGTTCGTCGAACCGGCATTCGCCCCAGCTTTTGCTATTATAATAAATCTCGCGCTTACCCGCGATATCGTCTTTATCCAGGAGATCCTTCTTGGTCGTGGCCATGAGCCGCATGGACTGGGCAAACGTTTTCACCGTGTTGTAGGAAAGCGTGCGCGTGGCCACCTTCTTGAGAATCTCGAAATGCCCCTTCTTGGGATCGTACTTGACGTTGCTCAGCGAGCGGACAGGAAACCGCATCGTGGGCCGCGCGTTCTTGCGGATGATGTCGGCATAAACATCCTGGGCAACGGCGACGATCTTTCCGGAGGCACATTTCCGGGTCACTGCCTCCGGAGCGGTCGGCTTGGTCTGCACCTGTTCATGTTTTGTTTTCGCCATAATCTTTCCTTGCCTTCAGTCCACGGCCTACAGCCCACAGTCAGTCTTCACGTTTCCAAATGCGTGCGCTCCAGCATCTTGTGCAGTTTATTGACGATCTGCGTTTCCTGCTTCGCGGTGAGCGCCAGGATCTCGCGCAGGCCCAGCGCCAGGTGCGGCAGGTACATCTCGATAAAGTTGCGCTTGCGCTCCAGTTCGGCCTGGCGCCGGCGCCGGCTCAGAAACACGGAAAGCCGCCGGCCGCACTCCTGGAGCGCAAAAGTCATTTCGCGGATGATCTCCGGGTAATGGGCAATGGCTTCCTTGCTTTCGCTGGTGAATGGCACCCACACGCTGGCAATATGGATCAGGATGACCACCGGACCTAGCGGCACGGCATCGCGCGGCTGGGCCAGGCCGTAGCTCTTCCAGTTGACGCCCGTCATGGCCTTGATCATGGCGCAGGCACCGCCCATGTAGAGCAGTGGCACCTTGTTGGCAAAACGCAGGACTCGAACGGGATCCTCGACGTTAATTTCCGCGTTTTCGCCAGGCTTGGCGTAGGCGATGCCGACTTCGATCTGGAACGGATTGCCGCGATAGACTTCCGGACTGCGCGTAACGGCCGTATAAAAATCAGCGGTAATCTCCTTCTTAAGTCCGGCCAGGATCTGCTCCTCACCGATGGGCGAGAGGCAATCGGTTGGCGGGCGCATCAGCTTGGCCTCGCCGATGGCCTTAAAGAGGGCCTCGCTTTCACGGTGGGCAATGTGGGTGGGTCGCGCCTTGGGATCCAGGGCGGCGCGCTGACAAATTTCCGCTGCCGCGCGGTCGCTGACGCGCGAAAAGTCATTTACAAGCGCGGACTTGAGCGTCTTGGCCGTAGTATCCTTCAGCATCTGCATCAGCATGCCCAGCTCGACACCGTGGGGATGCGGCTTAATTTCCAGAGGCTGTTTCGGCAGATCGCGGGTGCCGCGTTCGAAAGTAATCCAGGCGGCAACAGCCGCTCCGGCGGCAACGGCCGCACCGGCGGCGTCCGCCGGTTTTTTATCGTTTGCGGGCGTTTCGGCCCCTTGCCCCTTGCCGTTGCCATTGGCCGCTCCGGCGGTGCCAGCCGTGCTAACGGCTTCGAGCACCGTGATGCGGTAATGCAGGCACAAATGCGGATTCACAATCGCGCATTGTTTGAGATATTCATCGGCGGATAATTTGCCGCGTACATAGGCGGCCTCCATCTCGATGGATACGCACGTGCCCTGGGAGTATTCCTTGCTGAGCTGGGGCGTGCCATCCGGGGCGGCCGTAAAAAACTGGGGATGCCATTCCAGTTCCTCATCCTTCAGGATCGTCGGCTTGTTGGCGCGGGTGTCAATCTGGACTTCGATATGATGAGCTTTTTTGCCGGTCTTGATTTTGGATTGAATCAGGGTGGCGGTGCCCGTGGTGAGCTGGCCGTACATGCCGGCCGCGCTGATACCGATACCCTGCTGGCCGCGCGACATGCGCAGGCGATGAAATTTGGAGCCGTAAAGCAGTTTTGCAAAAATTTTCGGTACCTGGGCGCGGACGATGCCGGGGCCGTTATCCAGGACCGTGACACGAAACCGGCGCGCGCCGGTTTGCGCTATCTCCACGCTGATTTCAGGCAGGATGCCGGCCTCGTCGCAGGCATCCAGTGAATTGTCCACCGCCTCCTTGACGGTCGTGAGCAAGGCCTTGCGCGGATTATCGAAGCCGAGCAGGTGACGATTCTTGAGAAAAAATTCAGAGACGGCGATTTCCCGCTGACTATGTGCCATGCTTTCGGCCGTAGCCAGGGTTTGCTTGGAGTGCGCCATAGGATGAGTTCCTTAAAAAATCGGGGTGATTATGGCAGCACCGGTTGTGAATGCAAGCCTGGATTTGGCGTGGTTTCACGGTGGGTGTAGGATAAATTATTTGGTGATAACTGGGCAAGGTATATTGACGGGGCAGATGCAACGGGGAATATTACCTCCGAATGCTGTGGTCCCCATTGTGCCAAAATAATGCTTGCGTCAGGGTGGTTTTCTGGCAGTATTCACTCGATATTGACAAATAAACGGGCATAAAGGACGGTTCTTATATGGCAGACGCACCCAGTCCAAAAGAAGAGGTCATCCGCGCGGATGGTATCGTGGTCAAGGTTCTGCCGGCGACGATGTACCGGGTGAAGCTTCAGACCGGCGGCGAAATCCTGGCGCATATTTCCGGCAAGATGCGCAAGCATTTCATCAAGATTTCCACCGGGGATAAAGTCACGCTCGAAATTTCCCCCTACGATCTCTCCAAAGGCCGGATCGTCTTCCGGCAGAAATAGAGTGCCCGGTTTGTTTTCCGCCACAGGCGGATCCGCCTTCGGTGGAAGGCTATAGGTTGAAGGCTGTTGGCCCTAAAAAGGATAAGTGACAAAATGAAAAAAACGTTCGCTTTCTATTGCAAATATATTTGGGATGGATGGGTTCGTGAAATTATTGTTATGTTGGCAATCATGATTCCGTTTCGATCATCGATTGCGGATTGGTATCATGTGCCTACCGGATCTATGAAACCAAGCATCTTGGAATGCGAGCGGGTTTTTGTAAACAAACTGGCCTACGACCTAAAAATTCCTTTGACGACATGGCATCTTGCTGAGTGGGGAAATCCTGAGCGTGGAGATATTGTGGTTTTTTATTCGCCTGCCGACCAGAAACGATTAGTCAAACGTGTAATTGGACTGCCGGGTGATGTTGTGGAAATGAGGAGTAATCATCTGGTAATCAATGGTCAGTCGGCCGAATATCTTCCGCTTGACCCACGCTTTGTGACAGACCTGTCGGCAGAAGAACGCACAGGGGAAACCTTCGCTGTCGAACGGTACGGCAACCTGGATCACCCCGTAATGGCAATCCCTTCCTTGCCTGCCAAGCGCTCTTTTGGGCCAATAACAATACCGGAAAATTCCTATTTAATGCTTGGTGATAACCGTGACAACAGCGCAGATTCCCGCTTCTTTGGATTTGTTGAGAGAGGCAGGATCGTTGGCAGGACATCTACTGTGGTCGCATCATTTGACCCCGATAATTTCTATCTTCCCCGCTGGGACAGATGGTTCAAAAGATTGCCATAAGAGCGGTCAACCAGCGTCTTATGGCATCTACCTGCTGCAGAAGGCCGCATCGATGAAGGCGAGCTTTTATCGAAGCGGCTCAATTTTTTCTATCGGTCGCTGTTTTTCCGCTCTGCACCAGTCGTCAAGCAGTTCATGTTGATGCAGTGTGGCCCACTCGATGACGAGACCCAGTGCCCTGGGTGAAAGGCGCCCGGCAAACAGCGCGAGGGACGTAATATCAATCAAGGCTTCCTCGTCCGCATAGATGGCATGAAAATGGGGAGGATTATGATCATCCCAGAACATTTTGATCACAATGCCGAAGAATCTGCAGATTTCAGGCATAAGCCATCTCATGCTTTAAGGC
>VSJD01000159.1 GCA_008636095.1 Kiritimatiellota bacterium
GGGAAACACATCCTCCGGTTTCCGCCCTGTGACTTTCAGATACAGGGAGTCTGGACAGAGATCCAATTGTTCCGCCCAGATCAACTCTCCCGCCTGTCCAATCTCCACCTTTCGAAATACGTTGTAGTCGTGCCACAGGGCAAACACTCCCCGTCCGACCAAGCCGGACAGATTGACAATGCCGCGCGTCTGGTCGTCAAAAGTGAGATCAAGCCGGTAGCCATCCAGCACTATGACTTTAATTATCTTATGCATAAGATTGCGCCTTCATTGGAGATACGATACCTTGCGCGGGACAATAAAGCAATACATCCTTTTTGCAGCGGCATCTATAGTACCGCCTTAAAAGGTTTCCTGATGTGCGGCAATGCTGTCGGCCAATGAACAACGTTCCTGGTAGCCGCGCCCGTTAGGGCGTGGATTCTTCCGGCGGCCACGGTGTCACCGCCGCGGCTACATGAAACAATTACCCCGATGCGCTTCGCGATCAGGACCTAATTCTTCCGGTCAGGTCAGCCCGAATTTTCGCAAGCACGCCGTAAAATCGTCCGGCAGGGGTGCTTTTGCATGCACTGGTTTCCCGGTCACGGGATGACGAAAGGCCAATTCATAGGCGTGGAGCATCTGGCGCCGGATAGTACGCTCCTGGGGACTAACCTCCCGGCGGGTGGCATACTGTTGATCTCCGATGAGCGGGTGGCCAATTGCCACGAGGTGCCGGCGGATCTGGTGCGTGCGCCCGGTTTCAAGCTCAATCCACAAATGGCTGGCTCGCTTGTTGGCGTCCAGGGTCCTTACCAGTGTCCGGGCATTGCGATGGTCAATGGGATGGGTAATCTCCTGTTCCGGATCAGGCACGAATCCGCTGACGATGGCGTGGTACATCTTGCGGAGGCGATGTTGAACAAATAAGGGCCGAATGCGCGTCTCGGCTTCCGCATTTTGGGCAAACAGGAGACAGCCGGATGTGTCCCGATCCAGCCGGTGGACGGCCGTCAGCGCCGGTTTGCCCAACAGGCGGCGCAGGCCGAACTCCAGGCTTTTCGGTCCATTGGCCAGTATACCGGCCGGTTTATTGGCAATGAGATAATCACTGCTTTCGTATAATACTGCCTCGCGTGATACCACGGGGCGATGGGTAAATCCTGAAGGCGAATCCGCCTCCTGGATTTCCACGCAGTCACCCGGATCCAACCGATGCCGGGCCATCCAGATCCGTTGCCCATTCACAAATACGCGGCGCGCATCCAGCAGCGCCTTGGCTTTGTGATTGGATAACTGCAGATGGGCGGCCAGGAAAACAAGCAAGTTCGCGCCATGGTCGGATAATCGGACTTTTAGTTGGGTGGCGTTCATAAATGTCTATGCCGAGTTTGACAAATCGATCGATATGTTGCAACTTACCCGATCAACCGTCAATAGCCAGCGCAAAAAAACTGGTATGGGTGTAAGGGCGTTTGGGTGTATGGGAGTAAAAAAGCGATATTCGGCAATCCCATACTCCCATACTCCCTTACACCCATACTCCCATACACCGACACTCCCATACGTGAACACTTCATTTCAAATTTTGCAGACTGACCCAGATTCCCGGGCCCGGCGCGGACGACTCATGACGCCGCACGGTGTGGTCGAGACGCCCGTCTTCATGCCCGTGGGCACGCAAGCCACGGTCAAGGCCATGACGCCGGCTGAACTGGAAGCGTTGGGCGTCTCCATGATTCTTTCCAATGCCTACCATCTGCATGTCCGCCCGGGCGAGGACCTCATTGCGCGCGCCGGCGGGTTACACCGCTTCATGGGCTGGCGCCGGCCAATCCTGACCGATAGCGGCGGTTTCCAGGTTTTCAGCCTGGCCACCATGCGCACGATCCGGGAGGACGGCGTGGAATTTAATTCGCACGTTGACGGGCGGCGGCTCTTCCTGGGTCCCCGGGAAGCCATGGCTATTCAAAAAGACCTGGGATCGGATATTGCCATGGTATTTGACGAATGCGCGCCGTATCCCTGTAATCACGAATATGCTTGTCAAGCAATGGAGCGCACCCTAACATGGTCGGCTGTTTGTTCCCAACAGGCGCGGGCCGCGGGCCAGCAGGTGTTCGGCATCGTGCAGGGGGGGACGTATGGTGATTTGCGGCGGCAATGCGCCGAGCGGCTGGCGGTCATGGGCTTCGATGGCTACGCCATTGGCGGGGTAAGTGTCGGCGAGCCGGAAAACCTTATGCTGGAGAGCGCCTCCGCCGGACTCGAGCCATTACCGGTGGACGCCCCGCGTTACCTGATGGGCGTTGGTCATATGCGCCAGATCGTTGAGGCCGTAGCGTTGGGTGTTGACATGTTTGATTGCGTGATTCCGACGCGCGTGGCCCGTAACGGTTCCGCAGTGACCCGCACCGGGCGGTATCCGCTTAAGGCCGCGCGGTATAAGGAGGATGCCGAACCCATCGAGAGCGGGTGCGCTTGTTATGCCTGCCGGAATTTTTCGAGGGCATACGTCCGGCACCTGCTGAATACGGACGAGATCCTGGGAATTAGACTGCTGACGATACACAACCTGTATTGTTATATGGACTTTATGCGGGACATTCAGACCGCGCTCGAAGCAGGCGCTTTTACCCAATTTCGCAAAACGATCAGGGAGACAGTCGTTAAGGAATAGGAAACCAGACGCCAGACGACGGACGCCAGACACCAGCCCGGAGAAGAAGGAAGATAGAGGACACTCAAGGCAGGCGACGGATGCCGGAAACGCATGAAGCGTATCGAAAAATAAAACGGGAGAAGACAATGAACGCAATCACTTCGTGGATGACGGTCGGAATGGGTGGCGGATTGGGCGGCCAAGGAGGCCAGCAATCGTCGCCGGTCATGATGATCGGTTGGCTGGTAATCATGGTGGGGCTGTTTTATTTCATGATGATTCGGCCCCAACAGCGCAAGGAAAAAGAGCGGCGCGCCCTGATCGCCAGTGTCAAATCAGGCGATCGCGTGGTGTTCGGCGGAGGGCTCATCGGGACGGTGGCCAATGTCAAGGACACCGTGCTGGTCGTCAAAGTGGCCGAAAACACAAAGTTAGAAGTCCTGCGCGCTTCCGTCACGCGGGTTATTCAGAAGGATGAGGATCTGGGCGCCAACGTAAAGGAATAGTAAATGTTCAGGTACTCAAGAAAGAGACAACTACGAAATACGCAAAAAGTGCTAAAATGGGAGAAGGCAATAAACTTTTGGGTGCGCAAAGTTCACCACTCGTAATCCATTTCGTGTATTTTGCGCATTTCATAGTTTCAGATAACTGAGTAGTAACAAGGAATAAACGGTCATGGATAAACACGCACTTTGGAAATGGCTGATACTGATTGCGCTGACGGCTTGGTCGCTGGCATTGGTGGTTCCGTTTCGATCCAAGGTGAAACTGGGGCTCGATCTCAAGGGCGGCACGAGTTTCACCGTGCAGATCAACGAAAGTGAAATCGAAAAACAGATTCGCGAGGAAAACAAGGACCTCACAGACGTACAGGTGCGCAGTCGAGTAGGCACCGCGGTCCAGCACGCCCAGGAGCAGGCGGTTGAAATCATTCGCAATCGCGTGGATGCCCTGGGTGTGGCCGAGCCGCTGATTTACCCGGAAAAGCACAACCGGGTCGTCGTGCAGATTCCCGGCCTCAAGGATGCGGACCGCGACCGCGCCGCCAAACTGATCCAGAGCGCGGCATTCCTCGTGTTCAGCATTGTCCATGAGGATAACGACAAGCTCGTGAGCGCACTGTTTGAAAAGGGCTTGGCGCCGGAGGGCTTCCAGATAGGGCAAGCCGTGAGCAGTGGTCGACGCGAGGTCTATCGGCGCGACACGCAGAAAGTCCCCGACGAAGCCATGACCGCCGAATTTCGCGCCAAGATGGAACGGTTCCAGGCCCCGCCGGGCTACCGATTCATGCTGGAAGAACGCCATGAGGAAGGCCAGAAGATTTATAGTCCGTACTTCGTCAAACAACGCTATGAACTACGGGGCGATACCCTCAAGAACGCGGGGATCGAATACGATCAACTGGGTCAGCCCTATGTGACCCTGAAGTTCGACTCCAAAGGCGCACGCCGGTTTGCGCGCGTTACGGCCGATTACGCCCCGGGCGGCGCCAAGAACCCGAACCCGGAAGGGCGCCGATACCTTGCGATCATCATGGATGACAGACTCTATTCGGCACCGTTCCTCAAAACCGCCATATACGGCGGCGAAGCGATAATCGAAGGTAATTTTACGCTCAAGGACGCCCAGGACCTGTCAATCGTGCTGCGCGCCGGATCCCTGCCCGCACCCGTGCAGATCATCGAATCGCGGACCGTGGATCCCTCCCTGGGGCGTGACTCGATTGAAAGCGGCACCCGGGCCACGATTTACGCCTGCATCCTGGTGGTAGTGTTCATGGCCGTGTATTATATGGTCGGCGGTTTGGTAGCCAACATCGCGCTTTTATTCAATATGCTGTTATTGCCCCTGGGCATGATGATCACGGCCGGGATCATGGGGCTCTTCACGGGCGCCACGGGCGCGCATATTGGTCTGCCGGTCCTGACCCTGCCGGGCATTGCCGGCATTGCGTTGACCATCGGCATGGCGGTGGACGCCAACGTGCTGATCTTTGAGCGCATCCGCGAAGAACAACGGACAGGCAAGCGGTTGGGTCCCGCGCTCGAAGCCGGTTATACCAAGGCCTTCATCACGATCCTGGATTCTAACCTGACAACCGTGATGGCCGCCGTGATCCTGTTCATGCTGGGTACGGGAGCGGTACGCGGGTTCGGCATAACGCTCACTGCCGGTATCATGGTCAGCATGTACACGGCCCTTATCGTGACGCGCATGATCTTCAACATCATTGTGGCGCGCACGTCCATGTTTCAGCTCAAGATGCTCTCGGTGATCAAGCCCACGAACATAAACTTCATCGCCTGGCGCAAGGTGGCCATCGGTATTTCGGTAGGCCTCATTGTCCTGACCTGGGGCTACATGGTGGAACGCGGCATGAAGAGCATGGGTAACCTTCTGAGCACGGATTTCACCGGCGGTTCCGCCGTGACCTTCCAATTCGCTCAGAAACAAGACGTCGAAAAAATCCGTAATGCCCTGGCCGATGGCGGAATCGCGGACGCCCAAATCCAATACCAGAAGGAAATGGACAAGAACGTGGAATATCTTCAGGTCCGTTCCGCCTTCGGCACGGGCGACAAGATCAAGGAAATTCTGAATACGAGGTTTGTGTCGGCCGATTTCAAAGTGCTGAGCGAAGATGCCGTCGGCCCGCAGATCGGCAATGAAATGACGACCAATGCCTTGAAAGCCATGTTATATGCATTCATTGGCATGCTGATATATATCGCCTGGCGGTTCGAGTTCTCCTTTTCGTTGGGCGCCATTATTGCGATGCTCCACGATATTTTGATCTGCCTGGGCATTTATTGCATTTTTGGCCGGCAGATCAGCGCAACCACCATGGCGGCTTTACTAACGATTATCGGCTATTCCATCAACGATACGATCGTCATTTACGATCGCATTCGTGAAAACATGCGCAAGTATCCCGGTCGGGACATGATTGAAGTCTGCAACCTGAGCGTCAATGAGACGTTGAGCCGGACGATCCTGACAGGGTCATCGGTAATCATGGCGGTGCTGATGCTGTTGATATTTGGAGGTGGTGCCATCAATGACTTCGCCTTCCTGTTCCTGGTAGGCACGATCACCGGAACGTTTTCCTCGGTCTACATCGCCACGCCAATCATGCTGTTTATGCGGCGCATGCTGAAGAAGCCGGAAACGGGGGTCCCCGCGCGTTGAAAGTCTGGAAAACCATTCCCTGCGATGGACCCCTGGCGATTCAGCTTGCAAGTACCCTTGATCTACCTCTGCCCGTGGCGGAGATGCTGATGGGCCGCGGCTACCAGGACATGGCCGACATTGAGCGTTTTTTAAATCCGCGGCTAAGCGATCTTTCCGACCCGTTTTTACTGCCCGATATGGAACCGGCGGCTCGGCGTCTTCAGCAGGCCATCCTGGCTGATGAATCCATCGCCGTGTATGGTGATTACGATGTAGATGGCATTGTCAGCACCGGACTGCTGGTTCAGGTTCTGCATCGTCTGGGCGCCCGGATGGTCACCCCCTGCCTTCCGAGTCGACAGGAAGAAGGCTACGGCCTGAGCTTGGCGGCGCTCAAGCGTTGTATGGCACAATGCCGTCCGAGCCTGCTGATCACCGTGGATTGCGGCACCAACGATACCGAAGCCGTCCACCTGGCACAGGCAGCGGGCATTGACGTTGTCATTACCGACCACCACGAAAGCAATGGCCAAAAGGTTGAAGCGCTGGCCGTGGTCAATCCCAAGCTGGGCCAGGATAATAACCTCAAAGTCCTGGCGGGCGTCGGCGTGGTATTCAAGCTCTGCCACGGATTGCTTAAGATCGGACGGAACCAAGGCCTGCCGGTCGCGCAGAGCGTTGATTTGCGCGAGTACCTGGACTTTGTAGCGGTCGGCACGGTGGCGGATATTGTGCCGCTGATCGGTGAAAACCGGATTTTGGTGCGGCATGGCCTGATCCAGATGAACCAGTCCCTGGCGCCCCGCTGGAAATCGCTGGTGGATATTGCCGGTATCCGGGGCGCCATCGATGCCCAGCACATCGGCTACGGCCTGGGCCCGCGCCTCAATGCTGCCGGCCGGATGGGTAACGCGGACACGTCGTTGGAATTACTGCTTACCGACAACATGGAGCGCGCCCATGAAATCGCCGTGGAGTTGGATGGCGCCAACCGGGAGCGCCAGAAGATCGAGTCCGAAATCGTGGCGGAGGCCATGCGCGAAATCGACGCCAATTTCAACGAGCAAGAACATTATGGTTTGGTGATCTCTAAAACCGGCTGGCATACGGGGGTTATCGGGATCGTAGCCTCCCGCCTGGTCGCGCGTTACCGCCGGCCGGTCGTTGTCGTGGCATTTGATCCCGACTCTTCGGGAGGTCGGGACGGGGTAGGGCGGGGGTCCTGCCGGAGCATCGAAGGCTATCATCTTCTAAATGGGCTTGAGCGGTGCCGGCAATTCCTGATAACCTACGGTGGCCATGAAATGGCGGCCGGTCTTGAAATAAAAAGGGACCAGTACGAGGCTTTCCGAACGGCTTTTAACCAAGCCGTGAAAGTAGGACTCGCGGGCCGTGATTTACGTCCGATCCAGCGGATTAACACCTGGATCACGCTGGACCAGGTGAATGATTCCCTGTTTGCAGCCATGGAAGCACTCCGGCCGTTTGGGCAGGACAATCCCGTGCCGGTGCTGGCCGTGCGGGGCGTGCGCATCCAGGGACAGCCTCGCCGGGTTGGTGTCAACCATCTGCGTTTTATGGTCGGCGACGGACGGACCAGCCGTTCAGCCATCGCGTTCCGGATGGCCGATATTACCATTCCGGAGGGACCTTTGGACGTGGCGTTCACCTTTCAGAAGAACACCTTTATGGGCAACGAGACGCTGGAATTGAACGTGCAGGATATTCGGAAGGCAGAGTGAAGAAGATAGAGGTCAGAGATCAGAGGTCAGAGGTTAGAATTCAGAATGGCTGATCAAAACCAGACATCGGACATTAGAATTTGGGCATTTCGTTCTGTCTGACCTCTGACTTCTGACCTCTGATCTCTGTTTAAGGTTTCACATGATCATTCGAGCACACGCTTATCCGCGGGCAGGGTTGATCGGAAATCCATCGGACGGATATTTCGGCAAGACGATGGCCTTTGTCTTCCGCAATTTCTGCGCCGAGATCGTGTTGTACGAGACGCCGGAAATCGAGATCCTTTCCAATACCCGCGACCACTCCCGCTTTGAAAACATGCGGCGATTGGTGGAGGATGTCAGCCTGTTTGGCTATTACGGCGGCGTCCGGCTCCTGAAGGCCACCATCAAGCGGTTCCACGATTATTGCCGGGATCAGGGCGTGGCGTTGGAAGACCGCAATTTTACTATCCGGTATGACACGAGCATTCCTTCCCAGGTCGGCCTGGCCGGGTCCAGCGCCATTATCACCGCCTGCCTGCGGGCCCTGATGCAGTTCTATGGCGTGCACATTCCAAAACCAATCCAGGCCAATCTGATCCTATCGGTTGAAAAACACGAGCTGGGTATTTCTGCCGGCCTGCAGGACCGCGTGGCCCAAGTGTACGAGGGACTGGTCTATATGGATTTTAACCGGGAGCTCATGACGCGCCAGGGCTACGGTCGCTACGAGCCCTTGCCCCTGGAACTCCTGCCGCCCCTTTATATCGCCTACCGCACCGACTTGTCCGAGAACTCGGATGTGTTCCATAACGACATTCGCGGTCGTTTTGAGCGCGGTGAATCGGAAGTGATCGCGGCCATGGCTTTCTGGGCGGATTTGACCGACCAGACACGCGCTCTCTTGCTGAAGGGCGAGGGCCACGCAATCGGCCCCCTGCTGAACGCCAGTTTCGACCGGCGCCGCCAGATATACAAGCTCAGCACCGGTAACATCGCCATGGTCGAAGCGGCACAATCGGCCGGCGCCAGCGCCAAGTTTACAGGATCCGGCGGCGCCATTGTGGGCACCTACGTGGACGAGGCCATGTTCCAGCGCCTGGTACGGGCGTTGGAAAAAATCCACGTCAAGGTTTTCAAGCCTGATTTTTCACCCACCCGGGAGGATGCCCATGATTCGTAAAGCCGTTATTCCCGCCGCCGGTTTCGGTACCCGTTTCCTGCCGGCGGCCAAGTCCCAGCCGAAGGAAATGTTGCCCATCGTAGACACGCCCGTTATCCAGTACGTGGTGGAAGAAGCCGTGGCATCCGGCATTACCGACATCCTCATGATCATCGGCAAAGGCAAGCGCGCGATCGAGGAGCATTTTGACCGCAACTTTGAACTGGAATCGGAACTGGAAGCCAAGGGCAAAGTTGCCGAGCGCGAACTCTTGCGGCATATTTCCGACATGGCCAACGTGCATTTTGTGTGGCAGAAACAGTTGAATGGGCTCGGCGATGCCGTGGCCTGCGCCCGATGCCACGTTGGCGACGAGCCGTTTGCACTTCTGCTGGGCGACACGCTCCTGGAATCGGCATCCTCCGTCACCAGCCAGTTGATAGACGTGTTTGACCGGTACCAGGAATCCGTGGTGGCCCTTGAGGAAGTGGAGCGCGCCAAGGTCAGCCGCTATGGCATCATGGCGGGCAGCGCGATCTCGAAGAATTTATATCTTATCTCGGACTTTGTTGAAAAACCCGATATAAACGAGGCGCCCTCCAACATGGCCATTGCCGGCCGCTATATCCTCACACCGGATATTTTCGACTGCATCGGCCGCCTGACGCCTGGTAAAAACAACGAAATCCAATTGACCGATGCCCTGCGCCTGATGGTGAAAACCCGCGCTGTATATGGCCTGCGGTTCGATGGCGTCCGTTACGACATCGGAAACAAGCTGGACTTTATCAAAACCAACATTATCTTCGGCCTCAAACGCGAGGACATGCGTGAAGACCTGTTGGCCTTTTTGCGGGAAATTGCAGGAAAAGCAGAATGAAACGCCAGGAATACAAAATTAGTTTCGAGCCAACCGGCCGCCAGGTGTATGCCCTCCCGGGCACCATTCTGCTGGAGGCGGCCGCCCAGGCGGGCCTGATCCTGCAGACTCCGTGTGGCGGCGCCGGCAAGTGTGGAAAATGCCGGCTGAAAGTCGTCAGCGGCATGTGTCCTCCATCCGCCAACTGCCGGCCAACCTTGGGCGAGACAGAGGTGGCGCAAGGTTATCGCCTGGCCTGCCAGGCCAGAATCCAAGGCGACCTTGTTGTGGAAGTGCCGGTCACTTCGCTTTTCGAATCGCAGCAACAGATCCTGGTCCAAGCCGCCAGCATGCCGCCAGGCTCCGCCAAAGCGCTCTCGCCTGGGCATAGCGCTTCGGCGGAGACTGGTCACCCTGGCGAGATGGAACTGTGCCCG
>VSJD01000160.1 GCA_008636095.1 Kiritimatiellota bacterium
GCCATCAGTAAGCACTTTGTGGAACTGGATATGCCCAGCCAGACGGATGCCCGTTCAGATGTCGAGCGTCTGCGCTTGGGCCTCTGGCCGCTCGGCTTCGATCCGGTCGGTATCCGCCTACTGCGCCTCCTGCCCGAACTTCTGCGCCGCCAGGGGTTCCGCGGCACGGCGGTTGTTGTGGATGGCGATCTGGTTGACTTCGAGCCGGGCGATACCTCCAGCCAATGCTACGGTATCGCCGTGGATATCGGCACGACGACGCTCGTGGGGACGCTTGTCAACCTGAAGACCGGCCTGGACATGGGCGTGGAAGCAAAAATCAATCCCCAGACATCGTACGGTGACGACGTCATTGCCCGTATTCGCAAATGCCGCGAGGATGCCAAAGGCTTGGCTCAGCTCCAGCGTGTCATTATCGGGGCCGTCAATGAAATCGTAGACGAGCTGGTGCGCGCCACCGGCATTGACCGGGCGCATATTTACGAGATTGTCATGGCCGGTAATACCACCATGCAACAAATTGTATGCGGGATCGATCCCTCGGCCCTGGGCGAGTTACCATTTGTGCCTGTTTTCACCGACGCGCCGCACTTAAACGCCTCGGACCTGGCCCTGGACATCAATCAATGCGGCAAGGTGTTTGTCTTTCCGCAGATCGGCGGGTTTGTGGGCGGCGACACCGTGGCCGGGATTGTGGCCAGCCGCCTGGATCGCGAAACCGAGACCGTCTTGTTTGTGGATATCGGCACCAATGGGGAAATTGTACTGGCGCACAAGGGACAGATGATTGCCACCTCCGTGGCGGCCGGGCCGGCTTTTGAAGGCGCCCGCATTTCCTGCGGCATGCGTGCCACAAACGGCGCCATTGAAAAAGTGGTCATGGATGGTGATCTGTGCATGAACGTTATCGGCAACACGCGCCCGGCGGGCCTGTGCGGTTCAGGCCTGATTGATACCGTGGCTGAGCTCCTGCGCCTCGGAATCTTGGATCCCACCGGCCGCCTGCGGACGCCGGACGAAGTCCCATCCGCCACGGCCCCGGCCTTGCGCAAGCGCCTGATCGAGCAGGACGGGCATGTGGATTTCCTGCTGGCGCACAAGACGGAAACGGTTTCCGGTAAGCCCATGCTCCTGACCCAGCGGGATGTGCGTGAACTGCAGTTAGCAAACGCCGCGATCAGCGCGGGCATTTCCATTCTCCTGGAGTTGGAGGGTCTGAAACCCATGGACTTGAGCCGGGTGCTTCTGGCGGGTGCGTTCGGCAATTTTATTCGGCGCAATCATGCCCGGCGCATTGGCCTCCTGCCGCCGATCCCGTGCGACCGCATCCGGTTTATCGGCAATGCCTCATCACTGGGCGCCAAGCGGGCACTTCTCTCCGTGGCCGAAAAGCAGGCCGCCGCCGCCATTGCCCGCGCAGTACGCCACGTGGATTTGTCGCTTTCGCCCGATTTCCAGACGGCGTTCAGCTCGGCCATGCTGTTCCCCGAAGAGGATCCGGGTAAGGGTTGCGAGGGCTGATGAAGAAGAGTATCCGAGGTCAGAAGTCAGATGTCAGTAAGAGACAGGAAGAAGCGTGTCAGAGATCAGAAGTCAGCGGTCAGTAAGAGGAATAATGAAGAAGCGTGTCAGATGTCCAGTCAATCTGATTTTCTGATCTCTGACCGCTGATCTCCGACCGCTCTCTTATCAACAAGGAATCACAACAATGGCGAACGCGCGCATCCTGATTGTGGAAGATGAAAGCATCGTGGCCAAGGACATCCAGAACAGCCTGACCGGCCTGGGGTATACGGTGGCTGGAATCGTGGCCTTCGGCGAAGAAGCGGTGGAACGGGTAGGCGCTTTGAAGCCCGATTTGATTCTCATGGATGTCATGCTTAAGGGTGCCATGGATGGCATCGAAGCGGCCGAGCGCATCCGGCGGGAGCATTCCGTTCCCGTCGTCTATCTCACCGCCTATACCGATGACGACACCCTGCGGCGCGCCAAGCTGACCGAAGCCTTTGGGTACCTGCTGAAGCCTTTTGAGGACCGTGAACTGCGCACGACGATCGAAATGGCGCTCTACAAGCACACCATGGAGCGCAAACTGCGCGAGAGTCGGGAATGGCTGGAAACCACCCTGCGCTGTATCAGCGACGCCGTCATCGCTACTGACGCTGTCGGATGCATCCAGTTCATGAACACAAAAGCCGAGATCCTGACCGGCTGGAAGTCGGCGGATGCCATCAGCCGCAAGCTGACCGACGTTTTTTGTCTGATGAAGGCCAAAGAGATGGCCCTCGTTGAAAACAATTTAACCGCAATCCTGGAAAAGGGCGTCGTGGTGCACGCGGATACGGATGCCATCCTGATTTCCAAGGATGGCCGGCAGATACCCATTGATCACAGCATGGCGCCCATTCGCGACGACCACGGAAACATCCATGGCGTAGTGGCCAGTTTTCGGGACATCACTGAGCAGAAGAACGCCCAAACCCGTGAACGCCAGCTTCAGGATCGTCTGTTTCGCTCCCAGCGCATGGAATCGCTGGGGAGCCTGGCCGGGGGCGTCGCGCATAATTTGAATAACATCCTGGGACCAATGGTCAATTATCCCGATCTGATCGTCAAGAATCTGCCCCCCGATAGTGCCCTGCGCCAGGACTTGGAAATCATCAAGAATTCCGCGTGCAAGGCGGTGGATATAATCCGCGACCTGCTCACCCTGGGACGGATCGGGCATTTTCCCATGGAGCCTCTTGTCCTGAACCGGATCCTCGAGCGGGTTGTGCGCTCGAGCGCTTATATCAAATTGCAACATGGCGCGCCGCTGGTGGTGGTTGACCTGAAATGGGGCGCCGATCAGCCGGCAATTCAGGGATCCGAGGGCCTTTTGCAGGAAATGGTGGAAAACCTGCTGATCCATGCATTTGACGCCATGCCACAGGGTGGCCGTCTGACCCTGACAACCTCCGTGGAACAGGTACACGAGCCGGTGGCAGGCTACGAATTGATTAACCCGGACACCTACGTGGTTTTCCATGTTATGAACACGGGACCAGTTATCAAGGAACAGGAATTGAACCGGATGTTCGAGCCTTTTTATGCCGGCGATAAAGCCCGGTCGCAAAAGCGCAGTGGTCTGGAGCTTGCCATCGTGTATGCGGTTCTCAAGGAACACAAGGGATTCATTGACGTGCGCGCGCTCCCCGATAAGGGAACGGATTTCATCGTTTATTTTCCCGTTTCCCCGGCCGGGCAGGCGGGCGCCCTGCCGGAAATTCGTGAAAAGCCGGAACATCTCGATTTCCGCGGCAACGAAACGGTGCTGGTCGTGGACGACGACGAAGACCAACGCCGCATCGTCGCACGCTGGTTACGCACGGGTGGCTACAAGGTACTGACCGCCCACAACGGCCAGACCGCCATCGAACTGCTTGATTCCGCGGCCCGGGCACAGGGGCCGGCCATTGATCTGGTTCTGTTAGACATGATCATGGCAGACGACTTTGACGGGTTGGACACTTATAAGAAAATGCTGGAAATCAATCCGCGCCAGAAAGCGATCATGGTCAGCGGCTTCGCCGTGACCGATCGGATCAAGGATTCCCTGAAACTGGGTGTTGGGCAATATATTCAGAAGCCTTACGATTTTGACAACTTGGGCCGTGCTGTTCGCCGTGAGCTGGACAAACTCTAAAGAATGGTTAATGGCAAATGGTTGATGGTTAATGGACGGAGAAGACGATAAGGAATGGTTAATGGTCAATGTCCGGCTGATGTCAATGTCCGGCTGACAGCATCAACCATTTCCTTTTCCCCGTCCACCATTTACCATTTCTTAAAATTCCCCGTCCCCATCGACCATCCACCATTAACCATTGACCATTTCTTTGGGGTGCTCCGCTGTCACGGTAATGGCAATCCCGCCGCGCGGATTAAAGCGGCCCGTCACGCGCAGGCGCCGCGGCCGGCAGATGGTGACGAGGTCATCCAGGATGCGGTTGACCGCCGCCTCGTGAAAGGCGCCATGGTTACGGAAGGAAAAAAGATAAAGCTTCAATGACTTGCTTTCCAGGCACACGCGATCGGGAATGTAATCAATGGTGATGACGCCGAAATCGGGCTGGCCAGTGACCGGGCAGAGCGCGGTGAATTCCGGACACTCGAAATGGATCCAATAATCCCGCTGGGGGTAGGCGTTGCGGAACGTTTCCAGGCGGGCCTTGGCGGGCGAACGGGGGATGGACACGTCCCGACCTCGCGGAGAGTCGGGATGACGCAGGAGTGTCAACCCGGGATGCGGTCCCTTGCCTGGCCGTGGAGTAGGGCGTGTTTTCATAAGTTGTCATACTATGGCATGCTTGCTTGATATTCAACACCAATCCTGCTCCGCGCGTAAAGACGCGCGGATCGGGGCTTCTGAATCCATTCCTGAAATGAGGGGCCAATTACCGTTACCCGGATTTTTCATAAGCCGAAAAGGCTTATCTGAAATCCGCTTCCGCCGCAAGGAGTTGCGTCGGAAGTTTCGGCGCGGCGCTTGCGCGCCTTGTCCCTCGACTCAGCTCGGGATCCTGAGCCTGCCAAAGGACTCAAGGTTAACCCTTCGTCGCGCCGAAAGGCAACCCCTGAGCAAGTCCAGCTTTTACGGGGCGCGTCGAAGCTCGCCGGCCCTGAGCGAAGTCGAAGGGTAGAGCGGATATCTCACGCCAAGCGCGAAATATCCGGGTTAAAAATAAGCAAAAATATCATTGACGGCAGAAGGTTGTTTGATATTCTAAATATGAATAGCCTTTTCATGTAAACGGATAGTTCTAACCTGCGTTTTAATGCCCACTGGCAGGAACTCACAGGGCTGAACGAATAGCTCTAACAAAGGGCCAGTTGATCATGCGCAAATCATCCTGGATGTTAGTGATCCTGGCACGCCATGGTGTAGCCCTCCCTGCTTCGCCAGAGCGCTACGCGAGGGCAAGTCGGCTACTCGCCTGGGCGAAGCGCTCTCGCCTGGGCGAAGCGCTCCGGCGGAGCCTGGTCGGCGGAGCCTGGAGCCTGGTGACGGCCGCCGTGTTGACCTCAACTGGCGTCGCATTCGCCGGGACTACAAACACGATCCCGTATTCAGACAACTTTGAAAACTACACCAACGGCACCCCACTGATTAACGGTACGAACGGATGGTACGGGGATTCCAGCGCCATAGTTGTGCAGAACCTTACCGTCCGCACGGGAACAAATGCCGCCGTCATTCCGGATGGTTGCATGCTCTCCAACCGGTTCCAGAGCAGCCTCCCCACCAATGTCTGGATTCAGATGGATCTGCGGCCCGGCCTGTTCGATGTGACAAATAACTGGGTGGTAGATACAAACCAGGCGGGGTTGTTCTTGGTGGACAGCAATGGCAATTTCGTGGTGCATAATGGACCGGCAACCGATCCCTACAACTCAACGAACTGGGTGGTGGTGACGAATGTCGGGGTGGGAACAAGCGGGACGAACTGGGTGCGGATCAACATTTACGAAAAATACACGCATACCAATTGGGATTTGTATGCGGACGGTATCCTGGTGACCAACAACATTGGATTCGTCAACACGAACCTGACGAATTTTTCGGGGTTTAATATTGATAACGGTACTACGACAAGTTACCTGGACAATGTTTCCGTGTCGGCCATAAATACTAATCAGTGTCCGCTGATTGTGATACCGCCCACGCCGTCGGTGAGGAACTTCTTTGTGGGGGAGACGCCGTCAGTACAGACGGTTAAGATATACAATGTATGGTCGGACCCGATTGGCTTCGAGATCACAACGAATCAGGCGTGGATTTCGGCCTCGCCGACGGATGGCAATGTGGAGCCCGGAGCTACGAATGATGTGACGCTGACGTATGCATCCACGGCATCGTGGCAAGGGGGCGCCAGTAATGCGATCGTGACGGTGGTGGCGACCAATGGGACAGACCGATGGAACACCCAGACGGTGGCTGTGGTCATAAATATAATGGATCTGCGGGTGTCGCCGTCGCTCATTACCAACACGGTTGCGGCGGGCTTGACGCCGACCAATCGGGACTTCAGCGTCATTAATGCGGGGGCAGGCTCATTTGCTTATACGGCGACGATTACCAACGACTGGCTGAGTTTTTCGGGTCTGTCGGCAACGAGCGGGACAGTAAACGCATTCGGCACGAACACGCTGACATTGACCTACTCCAACACGGCCTGGTGGACGCCGGGCATTACGAGTAACACCACGATTACGATTGCTTCCACCGACAGCGGCGGGGCGACGCTGACGGTGGATGTGGCGTTGACCCCGAGCATGGTGTTGCAGGCCGTGCCCGCCCAATTGGTGAATGTGGTCATGCAGGGGGAGACGGCAAGCACGAATTTCCAAGTGTGTTCGACAAATCAGGGGGTTGCGAATTATACCCTTGCCACGAACCAGCCCTGGCTGGTGGTAAGCCCGTCGGACGGCAGTTTGACGGGGGAGGTGTATGGAGCAACAAACACGATCTTGGTCACCTACACGAACACTTTGGGACTGACGGTGGGGGCGCATTACGGCATGATCACGATCAGCGCGCCGGGATGCGTGAGTGTGCCCATAAACGTGACCCTGACCGTGCAAGCGCCGCCAATGCTGAGCGTCAGTCCCACGCTGGTGACCAACACGGTGATGGCAGGGCAAAATCTGGATGGGCAGACGTTGCAGGTCTGGAACGGGAACACAAATTATGGGATTGGATATCAGGTCACGACGAACGCGTCGTGGCTGTACGTGCAGGTGACAAACAACTATTTGGCGCCGCTGACGACGAACACCTTGATGATAACGGTCGGCTCATTGACGTCGGCCGGGGATGTGCCGTCCAACTATACCGGGACGATTACCATAACGGCGACAAACCGGGCCGAGGGCTCGCCGGCCACCATTCCGGTTACCATAATAGTAAACCCCAAACCGCGACTGGCCTTCAACCCCACCAATTTATCCCAAACGATATTGCAGGGGCAGGATGCGGTGAACCAGGGTTTTGACGTTTGGAATTCAAATGGATATTACACGCTGGACTATACGATTTCAAAGGGCGTTACACCGTGGCTGGTGCTTACGCCGACAAGCGGGACCAGCACGGGACAGCATCAGCGCATCGAGGTGCAATACAGCACGGCGAACCTGCCGGCGGGACGAACGAATGCGGCGATAACGATCGTTGGCTGGGCGTGGGACGGAGTGCACACGAAGAGCATCGTTGAGACGCAGACGATTGATGTGGCGCTGTCGGTAACACCCTTTGCGACTTTGACGACCGATGCACAGTCGGAGTACGCGTATACTGTGCGCAAGGGGTTGACACCGCCGGACACAGTGTTTTCTGTATGGAACGGGGCCAATCCTCCAAACTCCATGTATTTCACGGTGAGTCCTTTAACGAGCTGGTTGAGTGTGACACCGTCATCGGGAACGAGCACGGGTAACTGGGTTGAGCTTCAGGTACAGGCAGATGCCACCGAGATGAAGCCCGGGGTGGTTTATAGCGGCACGGTGCAGATTGATGCGATCGACGCGGGATCAGGCGCGGCGGCCTACGGATCACCGTACGCGTTTACCATTTCCGTCGTCCTGCGCGAGTTTAAAGGGTTTGATTTCCAGGGAGGGCTCTCGGGGGCCTCGGACCTGGTACTGTATCGCGAAGCTAATGGGGCGTGGGAAATAAGGAATCTGATAAGCAACTATGCGACGACCCAGTTTCTGGGTGGTGCGGGATACCAGGCGGTGCCTGGGGATTACAACGGCGATGGCATCACATGGATGGGGGTCTATCGGCCGGCAAGCGGAAGCTGGTATGCGCAACAGGTGGGGGCGGGAAGCGCGCAAGTCGTTGAGATGCAGCAATGGGCCGGAGCTGAGTATGTGGGCGTGCCGGGTGATTATGACGGGGACGGCAAAACGGATCCGGGTGTCTATCTGGAACAGAGCGGATTATGGATGTTGCTGCTGAGTGGGAGTGGCTACCAGCAGGTATCCGGGATATTTGGCGGCCCGGGATATACGGCCTTGCTGGCGGGGGATTATGATGGCGATTGCATAGTGGATCCGGGCGTCTATCACCGCACATCGGGATTATGGATATTGTTGCTCAGTACGAGCCCGTTGGTCATTTCGGGAACATTTGGAGGCAGTGGATTTGTGTCCGTGCCGACGGACTACGACGGCGATGGCATAACGGATCCGGCGATATATGAGACGGAGACCGGGTACTGGTCCATATTGCCGTCCACAACACAGGGCCTTTGGACTCGTCAGTTTGGAGGCACGGCGATGTCGGCCACATTGGTGCCGGCACCCGGAAATTATGACGGGGCAGGGGGCGCCGACCTCGGGTTGTATGATACGACCACATGGCGTTGGTATATTATGACGCTTGACGACGTACCGCTGGCATGGGGCTATCCCATGGGACGCTTGGGTTGTTTCCCCGTCCTGCCCTGAGATAGATAGAAGACGATCATGACAAAACCATCCATTACGTTAGCGATCGTAGCGGTGACCATTGTGGTTGCCTTAACCGGCGACGCGTTCGCGGGGACCACGAACACGATTCCGTATTCAGACAACTTTGAAATCTACACTAACGGCACTCCCCTGATCGAAGGCACGAATGGATGGTATGGGGATTCCAGCGCCATCGTTGTGCAGACCAATACGGTCCGCTCAGGAACCAATGCCGCCATGATTCCGGTGGACTGCACGCTCTCCAACCGGTTTGAGAGCATCGCCCCCACCAACGTCTGGATCCAGATGGATCTACGACCGAGCCTGTATGATAGGACCAACTACCCGATGGTGGATACTAACGTGGCGACGATGTTCTACATCAACACCAACGGCAATTTCGTGGTGCATAATGGACCGGCAACCAATCCCTCACCCACCAACTCGCAGAACTGGGTGGTGGTGCCAAGCTTTGCCATTGCGACGAACGTTCCGACCTGGGTGCGGATCAACATTTTTGAGGATTTCTCGAAAACTAATTGGGATTTGTATGCGGACGGCATCCTGGTGACGAATAATATCAGGTTTATCAACACGAATCTGACGAATTTCGTGGGGTTTGATATTTATAACGGCGATACGACAAGTTGTCTGGACAATGTTTCCGTGACGGCGCCCTCGACGAATACCCAGCCGCCGCTGATCGTGGTTCCGTCGGCGCTGTCGCAGAGTTTGTATGCAAACTTGCCGGAGAGCGTTTATCCACTCGTTCAAACGGCGAAGGTAATAAACGTGTGGTCGTCGGATATCTGGTTCCGGGTAGCGACGAATCAGAATTGGGTTACGACTACGGTAGTGAATGCGGAGGGCGATGTGTCTACAACGATGTTGGTACCGCCCAACAGCACCAACTATTTGCAGTTGACGTACGCGGACATTCAGGGATGGGGGGCGGGGGTGAGCAACGCGACGATAACGGTCGTGGCGACAAACGACACTCCCGCAGAATGGGGGA
Organism: Kiritimatiellota bacterium; assembly: GCA_008636095.1. GTDB lineage: Bacteria > Verrucomicrobiota > Kiritimatiellia > JAAZAB01 > JAAZAB01 > VSJD01. The sequence continues at coordinate 9,509 of VSJD01000160.1, forward strand.
CGCAAACGGTACAGGTGGCACTGAACATGATCGCGCTCTCAAATGTCTTTAATGTAACGCCGACGCAGTTTAGTAACAGCGTATGGAAGGGGGCGACGCCGACGAACCGTACGTTTACGGTACAGAATCTGTACGACATGAATGATAGTTTTGACTACAGGGTGACGACGGGGGCATCCTGGATCGCGAGCTCGTCGAACGCGGGGACGTTAAGCGCGTATGGAAGTAATGTGCTGACGCTGACGAATACTGAGAGCACGGCGGGGTGGGCTGTGGGATTGAGTAATACTTGGGTGGATGTGGTGGCGTCGAACAGCGGAGTTTTGGTGACGCAAAGGGTGGATGTGTGGGTGAACGTGCAGGATATTTCAAACACGTTTACGGTGACGCCAACGTCTTTTTCCAACACGGTCTGGAGGGGGGCCACGCCGACAAACCAGACGTTTATAGTTTCAAATAATAGCGACGCGAGTTTTGTTTATGATGTTACAA
>VSJD01000337.1 GCA_008636095.1 Kiritimatiellota bacterium
CGGGCGCCGCGTGGATCGCGTGTTCGACGACGGGCGGAACGCTCGCCGCGCAAAGCGGGGTAGTGGTGACGCAGGCATACGGGAGCACGCTATTGTGGGCGGGGGCGGGCAGTTCGTCCTGGGTAAAGGTGGCAACCACCCTTGGCGGAGGGGCAACGCAAGATTTGACCGTGACGGTGAACGTGCAGGATATTTCAAACGTGTTTACGGTGACGCCAACGTCTTTTTCCAACACGATCTGGATTGGGGATACGCCGACACAACAGACGTTTACCGTAAGTAACGGTAGCGACGCAAGTCTTGTATATAGCGTGCAAACAACGGCCGCGTGGATCGCGTGCTCGACGACGGGCGGAACGCTCGACGCGCAGAGCACGCACACGGTGACGAATACTTACCCGGCCACGTGGGATTGGACGGCGGGGCAGAGCAACGCGACGGCGATAGTCGCATCGGTGGACGGATACGGGGTGACGCAATTGGTGGCGGTGACGCTGACTGTTCAGCCGGCGGCGTTGAATTATTATGTGGCGACAAATGGAGGCAATGTGTTTCCTTACACAAACTGGTTAGATGCGGCGAACAACCTGACCTCGGCCGTATACAAGGCGAATTTCTACACTAACATCGGCTCGGTCGTCTGGATTTCCAACGGGGTGTATGATCTGCCTAACGAGGTGACGCTATCGAACGTTACGGTCCGTAGCGTGAACGGGGCGGGGAGCGTGATGCTGAACGGCGGGGGCTTCCGTGGATTTAATCTTGTGCATACCGGCGCGACGCTGAACGGCCTCACCATCACGAATTGCATCGCGGGGAATGGCACAAATGGAGGCGCGGTGTTTGTTTCGACTGGTTTGGTCGTGAACTGCCGCCTGTTGAATAACGCGGCGACCAATGGCGGCGGCGCGGCCGTGGGTGCCGGCGGCGTGGTGCGCGATTGCTTGATTTGGGGCAATGCGGCGACCAATGGCGGCGGCGTGTACTATGACATGGCCGGCGGGATCAGCAGTCCCAGCGGGATAGTGGAAAGCTGCTCGATCGCGAGCAATTATGCCGTTCAATACGGCGGCGGATTATACACGAGCACGAACATGACGGGCTTGTGCGTGAACGCCGTGGTGTATCAGAACTCAGCGGGAGGGGCATACTCAAACTGGGGAACGGCCGGCGATGCGGGCATGGTGTTCAGCAACTCTTGCATGGCACCGACCAACGGGGCCTATGGGCTTAATAACATCACTACCAATCCGCTCTTTGCCAATGTCACGACCGGCAATTGCCGGCTATCCCAGGGATCGCCCTGCATCGATACCGGTACTAATCAGGCCTGGATGACCAATGCCGTGGACTTGGATGGCAATCCCCGGATCGTCGGCCCCAGCGTTGATATGGGCGCATATGAGACCCCGATGAGTTGGACAATCATCCCCAGCACATTAACCAACCAAGTCATGATCGGGCTTGCCCCGACTAACCATCACTTCGTCATCTCCAATCAGGGCGCAGATACATTGAATTTCACGGTGACTAACGCCGACTGGTTGTCAGATACCACAACCAACGGATTGCTGGAGCCCTACAGCAACAATACGGTTACCGTGAAGTTCTCAAGCTCTATTACCAACTGGCCGGTGGGCACCAGCAACTCAACGTTGACGGTTGTTATCACGAACAGCCTCTCGACGATGTATCCGGCCCAGACGGGGACCGTGGCAGTAACCATGCACGTCATGGATCTGCAGGTGGCGCCGACCAATCTGGTGCTGACAAACGGCTTCATGTACAGCAATAGTTTGGCGATCTCCTCACAGACATTCAGTGTCTGGAACGCAGGCAGCGGGACATTTAATTACGTTGTCCAGCCACAGGGCGATACGACAAACTGGTTGAGTTTGAGCGCATCCAACGGCGTAGCGGGCTCGAACTCCATTACAGTGCAATATGCGACGAACATGTCGCCAGGGATTTACACGGAAACGATAAAGGTGGCCAGTTCGGAGGGTGGGGGAGCAACGGACTGGGTGAGCGTGGCGGCGACAGTCGTGGCGCGGCCGGTGCTTGGGTTGACTCCCTCCAGCTTGACCCAAACGATGGGCAGGGGGGCCTATCCGGTAACCAATCATTTTATGATCTGGAATGGGAGCACATCGCCGGTGGTGCCGATGGCTTACACACTGACGGTATCGAACGGATCACCGGAACTGATCCAGAGTCTCCTGGATTCCGGCGAGGGCGTGAGTTCGGGCCTGACAAATTCGGTGACGATCAATTATATGGATATCTCGGATGCGGCGGCGGGAATCTACACGGCCTTTGTGCATGTCGTGGCTTGGGATGCGGGGAACACCTACGCACCGACGGGGACGGTGCAATTGAGCACAACTGTGGTGGTGCGGGTGGAAGTGACAGCCCTGGTCGCGCCCTCAGGGGTAACGGCGAGTGACGGAACGTACACAAACCAGGTGGTGGTTAATTGGAATCCCGTGGCGAACGCGCCGAACTACAAAGTGTATCGGTCCTCGACGTTTGACTCGACAATGGCCGAGCTGATCGGGGGATCGGTTGGAACGAGTTTTAATGATCTGACGGGGATGGCTGGGGTGAAGTATTATTACTGGGTGAGTTCGGTCAACAGTGATGGGGGCGAGGGGGATAAGAGCACAGACCGGGAAACAGGTTATCGCGCGCTGGCAGCGCCGGGGGGCATCTTTGCGACGGATGGGGCCTACACAAACAAGGTGCGAGTGACCTGGCCGCTGGTGGATGGGGCAACCGGGTACCAGTTGTATCGCGGTGTTGCCGGAAGCGCACTGGCGCCGCTTTATTTTACGGCGGTCGGGGAATATAATGATATATCCGTGGTGGGAGGTGTGCATTATGAGTACAAAGTCGGGGCGACCAACGGTTTGTTCGGGAGCGCGCTGAGCGTTGGAGAGACGGGCTATGCATTCGGGGCGCCGGAGGGACTGACCGCCAGCGATGGAACATACGTGGGGAAGGTGCGGGTAATGTGGGATGCAGTGGAATCGGCCTCGGAATACGAGGTCTGGCGTAGTGCGCGCGCTGTATTGCCGCTGACGGCGGGAGGGGTGGCGGTCAAGATGGCCACGGTGGTTTCACCCATGTATGATGATGCGAGCGTCTTAGCGGGGACGATGTATTATTATTGGGTGCGAGGTAATAGCCTGGCGGCAGGTTGGACTAACGGGTGTTGGTCGGAGATGGATCGCGGGTATGGGGCGGCGGCAGGGGTGGACCTTTGGGTTAATGACTTGGTGGTATTGCCGGTGCAGGTGGGGTTGGGAGGTTCGCCGGTGAAAGTATCGTTCCGGATGGGCAACGGAGGTGGAACGAATATGGCGGGTGCGAATGGGACCGTGGGCATTGAGTTTTTTGCGTCCACGAACCAGGTCCTTGGTGCCGGCGGTGAAATTTTAATCGGCAAGGTGGTGAATGAGGTAACACTGGGGGTTGGGCAGGACATGGTGATGAAAGTGGCCGGCAGTCAGTTAGTGGCGCCGACGACGGAGGGGGATTATAATATTTTTGTGCGAGTTTTGCCGGAATATCCGTCGTTGCTGGCGGATACAAACCCGGATGATAACGTGGCTAAGCGCAATGGCAGTGTACGGGTACGTTCAAGCGGGGGGCTGAATTACCAGGTCTTCAACGATTATGATGGCGATGGGATGTCGGATCTGGGGGTCTATCGGGGCATGGAATGGAGTATACGGTCTGTGGATGAGCACGTGCTGGTAACCGGGTTTAATGTTTTTGGCGGCGCAGGCCGGCCTGTATTGGGTGATCTGGATGGCGACCGGCAATCGGATCCGATGGTGCATGACAGTGCAAGCGGGATATGGCAGGTCTTGCTTTCCGGAAGCGGCTATAAGTGGGTGAGTGGGGTTTTTGGTATTTCCGGGTATCGCGGGTTGGTGGCAGATTATGAAGGGGTGGGGCATGGGGATGCATCGGTATTCCATGAAGGTAATGGCCGTTGGTACGTATTAAAAACAGATGGCGGATTGGCAGAATGGAATTGGGGCGAGGCTGGATATGAACCGGTGATAGGGGATTATGACGGTGATGGGCACTGGGATATGGCGGTGTACCAGGAGTCAACGGGGTTATGGTACATTCGGACGCTGAACGAACAATTGCTGGTATCGGGAGGGCTGTTTGGAGGGCCAGGATATAGCCCCGTGCCCGGTGATTATGATGGCGATGGGCGCTGGGACGCGGCTATCTATGAGCGCGCGACCGGACAGTGGCAAATCTTCTCTGTACTGGATTGCCGGGCCCTGGGATTGGGCATTGGTTGGGGTGGTTTGGGGTTTGAGCCGGTCATGGGGGATTACGACGGGGATGGCAAATGGGACCTTGGTGTGTATCAGGAGACGACGGGCCTGTGGTACATCCGGACATTGGAAGGAAGCATCTTGGCTTGGGCCAGTCACTGGGGCGGTAGCGGCTATCGGCCGATCGGAAATTGATTGGAATAATAATGGATAAACAAACGGTGCTCGGTATTATTGACAAGTTGCTTATCATCCAGGAACGAGATTGCCGTATCGCGCGGTGCCAGCGGGAATTGGACGATATTCCGAACCTGAAACAGAACATCGCAAACAAACTGGATCAGCATAAGACGGCGCTGGAAAATGCCAAAACAACGATTAAAACGCGGTTGGTGGCCGTCAAGCAGAGAGAAGTTGAAATCGAATCCCTCCGTCAACAGATCGCCAAATTCCGCGAACAGCAGTTTCAAATCAAGTCCAACGAGGAGTTCAAGGTCTTAAATAGAGAAATTGCCGTTCTGCAGGAAAATATCCGGGGCTTGGAAGATCGTGAAATCGAGCTCATGGAAACAGTCGAACAGGCCCTGCAGGAAGAGAACGGCCTGAAAGCTGAATTGGCCAAGGCGGAAGGCGCCGTGCACGGTGAATTTCAGCAGTTTGATGAGCGCTTAAAAAACCTGGAAGCCGAAGTGCAACAGCTCCAGCTGGATCGTCAAGGCCTGGTGGTCGGCATTCCCGAAGACTGGTTGAGCCGCTATAACCGCGTCATGGAAAATCGCAAGGATGTGGCCTTGGTTAGCGTAGAAAAAAATGCCTGCGGTGGATGCCACATGAAACTGCCGCCCCATGTCCTCCAGGACATCAAGCGGGCCGATGCCATCATTACCTGCTCGTTCTGTGGTCGCCTCTTGTATTGGCACGCGTAATCGTGTACCGTATTCCCGGATCTTGGGTGGTCAGGCGGATGGTCGCTCTGTGCCGCCGTCCCCGATGCGTCCCGACTCTTCAAAAGGTCGGGACAATCGGACCGGCGTGTGCGGGGAGGAAAGTCCGGACTCCGCAGGGTAGGGTGTCCTGGTGTAATGCCGGGAGGTCTTTCGATTAATCGAAAGAAACGGATAGTGCCACAGAAACAAACCGCCCCGAGCAACGTTAGCGTGTCGAGGGGTAAGGGTGAAACGGCGGTGTAAGAGACCACCGCTCCGGACCGCAAGGGCCGGAGGCAAGGCAAACCCCACCTGGAGCAAGATCAAATATGATACTGGCAAGGCGACCCGCCTTTATCTCGATACCCCTCGAAAGGGATCGGGATCAGTATCGGGTTGATCGCAATAAGTCCTGGCCGCCGCCGGCCAGGCAAGATAAATGACCATCGTGCCGGTTTGGCTCGTTCCCTCCGTTGCCAAGGCTATGGCGGGCAGGCCTGCCGACACACAAAATCCGGCTTATAGCCTGGCCGCCTGAGATCCATTCTGTATGGGCCACATGGACATTACAGCCATAAATGCGTTGTTCCAGCGCCTGAGTCCGGTGTTAGTCGCCACGGCCTTGGCCGTAGGCGCTTTGTTTGTCTACCAGAATCTTCAGCTTCCATCCCGATACGCTTCGCGATCGGGATCGAAGAATCAGGCACAGACCATTGCGTTGCCTGCCTGGCCGCAGATTGATGCGCAGGCACTCCGTTTTGACGGCTACACGTTTAAAAAACAGGCTGGTGAACAGGCCGCCGCCAATTTAGGCCCGCTGGCGCGACGGTTCCGCTTGGCAGGCACATTTTTTGCCGCCAGCGGTTATCAACAGTCCCGTAAGGCCATCATCGACGATATTCAGAAAAAGACCCAGTGCCTGGTAGCCGAAGGCGATAATCTGGATCAGAATATCCTGGTAGTTACCATATTCAGGGATCGTGTTGTTTTGCGGGACGGCAACAACGATGAGCAGTTATGGCTCAGCTTTGCCGGGGGTTATAAATCAGCCACATCCGCAAACCGCCCGGAAGCCGATGTTACCCAAGGCCAGGCGGACGCGACCCTCGTTCGATTCGGCAAAAGGACGGGGGAGCGTCGTTGGGTGCTTGAACGCGGCGCAGTGCTCCGGTACTACCAGGAACTGCTCAATAATCCCGACCGGTTGGCCAAGGTTTTTGAATCGCTCAAGCCGGTTTATCAGACCGGCAAGATTGCCGGGTATACGCTGGATGTTGAAGGCGAGGGGGAAGTCTTTCGCGCGTTTGGGCTTAAACAGGGCGATGTTATCCGGCAGGTTAATTCCATGCCCATGATCAGTCAGTCGCGGGCGGAATACTTTATCAACGAATTCGTCAAGAATCGGGTCAATGGCTTTGTCATTGATATAGAGCGTGAAGCAAAGCCCGAAAAAATGATTTATTTAGTTCGATAAGATATTCCCTTGTATTCCTCAATTTGCCGCTTGTGGCCGGGGACACTTCAAAAGACAGAAAACAACCATAGCTTGTGCCGGGCCACACACATTAGTAGACATAAGATATATTATGCGACGTGACTTGTCCGTCGCTTTCGCCTTGCAGGAGCACTGGCACGAACTATTGACTATGCTGGGTTGGGCGGCTGGATCTGCAACTGCATCAGAAATTGTACACCACACTGGCACTCAATGTAGGCTCATCAAAGAAATATTGGATCTGGCCACCGATGGATAGGTTATGCGAGGCAAATATATCCGTGCCAGCCGCGATGCCGACATTGTGTACTTCGCTGAAATCGTCGCTTTGCGTCGCTGTTTCCCGCTTGCCATTCACCTTGGAAAAAGCCGGGCCAACATATAATAAAAGACTGTATGGATATGAATCAATATCATCCATTCGCGATACAAAAACTTCGTAATTGAGCGTCACGGAAGCATATATATCCTGCCATTTTAACTGGGTAGTATCGGTGTTGCCTGACTGGTATTGCGAATATTCCCCCATTGCGCGAATACTGCATCGCCCCTCCAGCCACGACGGGTCGTAAATGTCAAAGTGCCAGATTTTCAGATTAAAACCCGCCGACCACTTGACTTTGGCACTGCCAAGCGTGTCATATTCGGTGGATTTTGCCTGACAACCGCCCAATGTGCCAAAAAGTGTCAACCACTGCAAAAAATCATATCCCACATACCCGTAATAATTATAGGCTTCCAGTTTGGTTTTCCCGCCATTGTCGTATTGCACATCGCGTTTCAGCGCCTCGAATACACCGCCAATGCTGAGGTTGCCGAGGCTTTGCTGGGTGAACAGCGTATCGCGGGAATCTGAGGCGGACAGTGTGGCCGCCATGATTGGCAGGCCGCCAAGCATCCAGGCAGTGATAATCGCAACAGATATTGATTTTGTCACCATAGAAAACTCCCTGCCCGTCCCCCTACCCAACCGTGGTTGCACCCAAAATGTGGCACAAATATATAGGCATTACAAACCAAAAGAGCAACGGATAGGTAATGATTACGCGGTGTTCGGAGGCGCTTGACGCCACAGGAACTGCTGCCGCCCCGAACACCACTCTCACCGTAGCACCAGTCGGCGAATCAGTGGTTCCAGAACTTCGACCATTCGAAAAAATCCCAGGTCAGTCGCATGCACGCCATCCACCGTGCATTCGTCGCCATCTTCGCCCAATAACGATCGGCCGTCGAGGAAATGGATATGCCGATCGCCCTGTTTTTGCCGGCGTTCCACCAGATGCCTCTGAAAATTCATGCGTTTTTTGCGCAAGCGCTCGTTTTCCGAATCCGCCCAGTCCCGCGCAAAGCGAATGCGCGAGATAAGGAGGAGCGGCGTTTTCGGATGCGCGGCCCGCAGGATATTGATGAATTCCGGCAGGCGATTTTCCAGGATGTTGTCCGAGCAGTTGGCGTCGCAATCCACGACCAACAGAGCAGGATCGGGAATAGTTGCGATTGTGCGGGCGACTTCCGGTTCGGCCTGGCCGCTGCCGGAAAATCCGAGGTTGATCACTTCCGCATTCAGCCGCCGACTCAGGATATTGGCGAAGGCCATGCCCGGACGCGCCGCGCAACCGCCTTGGGTGATGGAAGTTCCATAAATAACAATCGGTTGGCGAATCGCGAATGGGGGCGGCGCCTTGATCAGGGCCGCAGCTTCCAAGCCGATCCGAAGCTTACGAACTCCCTGATACAAGGGGAAATTAATCGTAAAGATCCGCCACCGGATTTGCGTGTTCTGGAAAAGTATAACCTCGCAGGCTTGGTCCTTGACCGCGAAGCGAGTCACGGCCAGGAAACGCTGTTGTCTTGGCGGCCCGACATACACGTCAAAACCGCGGGATCCGGTCGGCGCCATGTGGTCCATCGTATCGGTACCGGTTAACTCCACATCCAGCTTGAGTATCCGGCTGTTCGTCGTAAAGCTCACCTGGCCCCCGGCGGTATTATTGGCCAGATCGTCCACGGCTTTCGGTAGAGGGTCTGCAGGTTTCAGGGGCAATCTCCGATACATCCGGTCCTGCGCATACCAGGCGAATCCCGAAAGACGTAAAGGCACACGGTCGGGGCGATGCCAGACCACCGGCACTTTCGCGGGATCTGTTGATGCTTGAAGCCTGCGCGCCGCACGGGGCTTGGCTGGAGAACGTTTTGTTGAAGTCATTGGGGTAGTTCTGATCCTGTTAAATACCGGTCATTAAGGTCCAACAATAGATGGGATCAATCCCCTACCCAACCGTGGTTGCGCTCAAAATGTTGCACAAATACATGGACATTACAAATCAAAAAGGCAGAGCCACAGACGTCAGAGATCAGAGGTCAGAAAATCAAAAGAATGAGCGGCTTTTTTGAGTCATGCAATTGACTCGATTAACTAAACCGCTGACTTCTGACCTCTGACTTCTGGTACTCTTCATTCAGTCAGTCCGCCATTCCCCAGCGGCGGGACAAGGGCCAATAAATAAAAAAGGCCGGGCCGACCAGGTTAGCGCGTTTTACGGGACCCCAGTACCGGCTGTCCAGGCTATTGCGCTGGTTATCCCCGCAGGCAAAAAACTGGTCTTTCGCCAATTGCACACGGTTGTTGTGACTGGCCAGATAATTTCCCGTTTGTTGATAGCCGTCATAACCAAACTGGCGCGTCTCGATCCGGGCAATGCCCGAAGGTTGCATCATTTTTTTGCCGTTAATGTAAAGAAATGGGGTTTCAATGCCGAGGATTTCACCGGGTAGTCCCACCATGCGCTTGACATAATGCTCATTTTGCTTGATCTGTGGATGTTCAATTCCATTGGTTCTGAATACCATGATTTCACCCCGCTGGGGCTTGCGAAAGTTCCATCCCACTTTATTAACAAAAATATGATCCCCCGCCATGCGTACGCCGGACGCCAGTAATTGCCCCCGAACTACCATGTCCCCATTGGATACATGGTCAGTCATGTGCTCGAAAACCCGGTGGACCAGTCCGTTGACAACGAACAGGCGTTCCTGGTTCGTATCCACGATCTGCACCGTGCCGGAGGTCTGAGACCTGATTTCCACATACCACGAACCGAAGACCAGCCACTTGGCCAACCGCAAAGGCGTACGGTCAAACCAGTCGGGTTTATCCTGTGGCCCGTAATGGATGCCACACAGCGTAGGATACATGGAGGATGTGGGAATCTTGAACGGCTGTACGAAATAAGTCCGGAATGCCATGGCCACGGCCAGCGCCACCACGATAATTTCCA
>VSJD01000338.1 GCA_008636095.1 Kiritimatiellota bacterium
AGTTCTCGCGTAGCCAGGCCCAAGGTCGTTTGGGCGTAAGCGCTTCGATCCGGGCGCTCAGTTCCGTGGCCGCCGGTTCAACCTGTGGCCAATTGTCAGCCTTCAGTACATCCCGGACCAGTTGAATTCCGGCATCCAAACGCGCCAAGGCAGTGACCTCGGCCACGTCTTCCCGAAGATCGCGGATGTGCCGCGCTTCTTTGATCAAATGCAACAGGACTTTCTTCATTCGCCTTCGTTCAAAAAAAATCATCCGGGTTCCTTCCGTCATATGCCATCAACCATTTTCCATCAACCATTAGTCATTTCTGTAGTTAAGTATTCGATTTGAGTACCGAAACAAACGCTTCCTGCGGCACGTTCACCCGGCCGACCAGTTTCATGCGCTTCTTGCCTTCCTTCTGGCGTTCCAGAAGCTTGCGCTTGCGGGAGATGTCGCCGCCATAGCATTTGGCCGTCACATCCTTGCGTAGAGCCCGGATGGTTTCACGGGCGATGATCGTCTTGCCAATCGCCGCCTGGACGGGGATGGTAAACAAATGCGACGGAATAACGTCCTTCAGCGCGGCGCACATCTGCCGGCCGCGGCTCTCTGCCTTGGAACGGTGAATGAGACAGGAAAACGCGTCCACGGGTTCGCCGTTGAGCAAGATATCCAGGCGCACCAGGTCGCTGGCCATGTGCCCCTGGTGCTCATAATCCATGGAGGCATACCCGTGCGAAATACTTTTAAGAAAATCGTAGAAATTCACCAGGATTTCATTTAGCGGCATCGAACACGTTAACATGACCCGCCGCGTGTCCAGCGAATCAGTTTTTTCCACCGTGCCGCGCCGGTCCATGATGAGCTTCATCACATCATTGATATGCTCGTTTTGGCAGATTATAAACGCGCGGATCATGGGCTCCTCGATATGGTCAATCCGCGTCAGGTCGGGCATGTGCACGGGGTTGTCAATCTTGAGCATCTCCCCGTTATTCAAGAACACATTATAGATTACCGAAGGGTACGTGCTGATGATGTCCACGTCATGCTCGCGCCGCAGACGTTCCTGGACAATTTCCATGTGTAATAGGCCGAGAAACCCGCAGCGAAACCCGAATCCCAGCGCCACGGACGATTCCGGCTGGTAGGTGAACGCGCTGTCGTTCAGGCTGAGACGGTCCAGGCTGGATTTCAGCTTCTCAAGGTCGGACGTATTGACCGGATAGACCCCGCTGAACACCATGGGCAGGACAAGCTTGAAACCCGGCAACGGATGCTTTGCCGGCCGCTCCTGGGTTGTAATGGTGTCACCGATGAGAATATCGCGGGGCTCTTTGATCGTGCCCACGATGTACCCGACTTGACCAGCATCCAGAACGGCCACCGGCGTGGGTTTCGGACAGAACATGCCGACTTCCTTGATCTCGCCGGTATAGCCGGTGCCCATGAACCGGATACGGTCCCCGGTTTTCAGCCGGCCGTCCTTGACGCGCACATACGGCATAACGCCGCGGTAAGCGTCATAAATGGAATCGAAAACCAGTACCCGTGTCCCGCCCTCCAAATCCGTCTTCGGCGGCGGCACCTGGTGCATGATCATTTCCATCAGGGCCGGTACCCCCTGCCCCGTCTTGGCGCTGATCAGGCTCCCTGCCTCCACCGAAAGCCCCAGGATTTCCTCGATTTGCCTGACCACGGCATCCACATCGGCCGTGGGCAAATCAATCTTGTTAATCACGGGAATGATGGTCAAATTAGCTTCCATGGCCAGATAGGCGTTGGCCACGGTCTGCGCTTCCACGCCCTGCGCGGCGTCCACGACGAGCAAGGCGCCATCGCAGGCCGCCATGCTCCGCGAGACTTCATACGTGAAATCAACATGGCCCGGCGTGTCCAGCAGGTTGAACTCGTACGTCTGGCCGTCGGCAGCCTGGTAATTCATGGTAACGGGGTGGCACTTGATGGTAATGCCCCGTTCGCGCTCAAGATCCATGCTGTCCAGAACCTGGTCGCGGAAATCACGTTCGTCAACGGTATGGGTCAACTGCAACATGCGGTCGGCCAGCGTGGATTTCCCGTGGTCAATGTGCGCGATGATGCAGAAATTGCGGATGCGCGAGAGCGAATCTGCAATGGTCAATGGTGAAGGGTTCATGGTCAATGAAAAATGGTTAATGGGGAATGGTTCATGGTTAATAGGGAATGGTTGATGGAAAATAGTCAATGGTTCGGAACTTCAGGATAGGATCAAATCATAGTCCATCTCCCATCTGCCATTTACCATCTACCATTAACCATTCCCTATTTCCCATCTACCATTCTTTGGCACAGTCCTTGCCGAACACCGCGCGTGCTTTTTCCCGCATCTGCCGCAAATCCTGTGCCATGGTTTTCGATTTGAATAGCGCGTTTCCGGCCACCATTATATTGGCGCCGGCCTCCGCCACGCGCGTTACGGTATTCAGGTCAATGCCACCATCCACGGTGATGCCCAAAATAGCGTCCCCTCCCCTTCCTTGTCCTGGTTGCGTCCGCACGGCACGACGGATGGCGGCGATTTTGGGTAATACTTCCGGCATGAATTTCTGGCCGCCAAAGCCCGGATGGACGGTCATGCACAGCACCTCGTCCACCTCGCCGAGGAATGGAAGTAGCGCCTCAAACGGCGTCTCGGGATTGATTGCCACTCCGGGAATTGCGCCCAGCGCACGAATGTGACGGAGCGTGCCCAGGACATCGCACGAGGATTCAACGTGGATCGTCAGCGTCGTGGCGCCGGCCTTGATAAATACCTCTGCAAACTGGTCCGGCCGCGATAACATCAGGTGCACACTGAGCGGGATATTCAGGCACCGGCGCGCCATCTTGACCACATCTGGTCCCATGCTCAGGTTGGGCACAAAGTGCCCATCCATGATATCCAGGTGCAGGGCATCGGCTCCGGCCGCCTGCGCCTTGAGCGCCGATTCTTCCAGCCGGCCGAAATCACCGGCCAATAATGACGGCCAAATATAAATCTTCGCGTCCATGGCAAGCAAGAATAACAGAAGCGCGGCATCCGCGCAAGCCGGAGGACAGCCGAAGAACGGCCTGAAGGCCATTATATAGAGATCCCCGCCGGATCCAAAGCCGCGATGCGCGCCATGACCAAATCGGCTATTTTCTGGTGCCTCTCCGGATCGCCCTTGAACACGGCGCAATCCGCCGGCGTCACGGGCTTACCAAAATAAGTGGTAATCTTCCGGGGCTTGATCCAACGCGCATCACGGGGAAACGCTTCAAAGGTGCCGCTCACATAAGCGGGTATGACCGGAACACCCGCCTTTTCAATCAGAAACCCAATGCCGGCCTTGACCGGCTGGAGGCGCCCATTCCTTGTACGCGTGCCTTCCGGAAACAGGCAGAGCATATTGCCTTGCCGCACCAGGTTAATGGTGCCTTTAAGCGCGCGAATGTCGCCTTTGGTGCGGTCAATGGGTAATGTGCCAACCGCTATCGCCCACCACTTCATGAACCGCGATTGCTTAAACAGGGTGTCGCGGGCCAGAAAATAAACATGCCGGTTCCAGATGTCACAGCACACCGCGATCGGATCGAGAAAGCTGGCATGGTTGGATACCAGGATACAACCGCCTTCGCGCGGTACGTGTTCAAGGCCGTGCGTCGCGTAGCGGTGAAAAACCCACAGGTAGCACAAAAAAAACACGCGCGAAAAATGGTAGGCAAACGGATTAAAACCATCCCGCTCTATGGCTTTGGTTATACGATGTTGCGGAGAGGAGCGCACAATCGAAACAATTTGCGCCACCACGTCCTCAATGGCCAGATGCGTGGTTTCAATGCGGCAGGCCCCGGGCGCCATGGCTAACGGCGCCGTGGACCGCGCCAGATCGCACGCGTCGCGCCGCAAAAGCGCGCGTTTGACCTCATCCGGATTCATCTCGTCTCCGGCCAGGTCCTGCTGTTCACGATACCGGCGCCGTGCCCGCTCCTCGGGGTCGGCATCAAGATAAAATTTGAAAGCCGCCTCCGGAAATACCACGGTGCCGATATCGCGCCCTTCCACGACCAGGTCGCCGAAAGTCGTCAGGGATCGCAAGCGTTCCCCTACCCATGCCCGCACTTCTGGGATGGCCGCCACGGCGCTGACCTGCTCCTGGACCGCCAGGGACCGGATGGCAGTCCCGGGATCAACATCGTTAATTGCAAACCGGATGGCGCCCTCTTCCACAAAAAAACGCATCACTACCGAGGGCAGATGACGGACGATCGCTTCCGGCAAAGCCCCGGCCAAACTGTCGCGGATAATCTGCCAGGTGAGCGCGCGATAGATGGCGCCTGAATCCACGTGTACATAGCCAAGGCTTTCGGCCACCTTGCGGCTGACCGTGGATTTACCGGAGGCGGAAGGTCCATCAATGGCTATAATGAAATGCATAGGAATTCAAAGTTGCGGCGTCTGCCTAATTTAATTCAACCTTGGCTCCTAACAATGTCAGGTGATGCCAGAATTCAGGGTACGAGGTGTTCACGCAGGCAATTCCCCGGATGCGGACGGGCGCAGAGGCGCGCAGCGCCAGGATTGCCATGGCCATGGCCACACGATGGTCTCCGTAACAGTCAAGTTCCACATTCCCACGCACCGTTGCCCCGCCGCTCACGCACATCCCATCCTCGCGCTCATCGGCGGGAATGCCCAGGGCCCGCAGATTGGCAACCATGCACGCAATGCGGTCGGATTCCTTGACCCGCAGTTCACGTGCATCCCGGATGACCGTCGTTCCGCATGCCAGGGCGCCGGCTACGGCCGCTATGGGAAGTTCATCAATCAGGTTTGGAATTTCGGCGCCGCCGATCTC
Organism: Kiritimatiellota bacterium; assembly: GCA_008636095.1. GTDB lineage: Bacteria > Verrucomicrobiota > Kiritimatiellia > JAAZAB01 > JAAZAB01 > VSJD01. The sequence continues at coordinate 4,846 of VSJD01000338.1, forward strand.
GGTGCCACGCAGGTCGGCGCCGCGAATGGTAATGGCGCCGGACGGCTCTGCCGCCAAGGACGCGGTTTCCGGCACAACGGCCAGATCGGCGCCCATGCGCTTCAATACATCCAGCAAGGCGGTTCGCCGCGGATTCAAGCCTACATTCTGGATGGTCACGGCCGTTCCCAAAACAGCGGCAGCCACCAGCCAGAAGGCGGCCGACGAAAAATCACCGGGCACGGTCCAGTCCCTTGCCGTCAGGTCCGGCCCGCGCGGCCCATAGCCCCTGATCGTGATCAGGTTTCCGTCCGTCCGCAAGGGAATCCCCAACACCTGGAACGCGCGCTCGGTATGATCCCGCGTAGGCAGGGGTTCTGCGATGCGCGTTTCCCCTTCCGCAAAAAGAGCCGCCAGCAGGATGCAGGATTTGACCTGTGCGGAGGCAACGGGCATGGGGTACGCAATGCCCCGCAAGGCGCCACCGGTAATGCGGATGGGCACACAGTTTCCCGTTCCCATCAGCTCGACCCGGGCGCCCATTTGTTCTAACGGCGCCTGGATGCGTTGCATGGGGCGGGAACGCAACGATTTGTCGCCGGTTAATTCCGTGGTCCATGGCCGCCCGGCCAGGAGCCCGGCCAGGAGCCGCAGGCCGGTTCCCGAGTTGCCCATGTCCAGGGGCTGGCGTGGACATGCCCAGGGCCTGCCCGTAACCTGAATGCGTTCCGGTGTGATCTCAACCCGCGCGCCGAGGCACTCCATGGCTTTCAGGGTGTTCAGGCAATCTTCACTCCGCAGAAATCCCGTCAAGCGCGACGGACCGATAGTCAGCGCCGAGAGCATTGCTACCCGATGTGAAATACTTTTGTCCCCGGGAACACGCACGGTACCCGTCAGCACACGGCAGGGATGGATGGTTACATTATCGGCCGTGTTCACAAGGCGGTCCCTTGGCCCCGGGTCAACGCACGCCGCCGTTCCCGGCTTGTTTGCAGAAACTTGTCCAGCATCTCCAGGTCACCGCTTTTTCCGCCGGAGGCGGATCTGCCAAGGCATGATAAAATGTTTAATAAATGGTCCGCTTCCCTGGAAAATGTCTTCAGTTCGTTGTGGATCGCAGGCTGGTTGGCGCGGATGATATCCCGCCACAGCTGGGGGTCGCCCTCCGCAATGCGCGTGGTATCGAAGAAACCGGCGCCACAGAACGGCCCTACCCGACCAGGCTGGGTCCGGCCTACGCACGCGGCCAGTAGCGCAGCCACCAGGTGCGGCACATGACTGGTTTTTGCCAGGAGGTGATCGTGTGCCTGTGGCGATAGCGCCTGCACGCGAGCATCCAGTCCTTGCCACAGGCGCATGACCTGCGCGTGGGCCGCCGGCGCTGTCCGGCGCGTGGGCGTCAGCGCCACAAGCGCGTTCTGGTAAAGCGTGGCGGACGCTGCCTCGATCCCTTGCCGCTCGGAGCCGGCGATCGGGTGACTGCCGATGAAAGGCACCGGTCCACGCGGAAACAAGGCCTCTACCCTTTTCACAATCTCCGCTTTGCAACTGCCGACATCCGTCATAACGCCGCCGGCAGCCAGGCAGGTGTGACACGCGCCGATCAATTCCGGTATTGAACTGACCGAGGTGCAGAAAACCGCCAGTTCGGCGGCTTGCACGGCATCCTCGGGGCGTTCAAAGACCTGGTCCACAATCCCCAGTTCCAAGGCAAGCTCGCGTGTTTCCGCGCGGCGCGCAAAGCCGGCCACGACCCGGGCCAGGCCTTTCTGCTTGATGGCCAGTCCCAGTGATCCGCCCATGAGCCCCAACCCAATAATGGCAACACGATTAAACATTACTCCTCCCAATTCCATTACCACAGCATTCCATTATTTCACAATCGTTAAATAATGTTGGCTTGGTTCCAGAATACCGCCGCTCGCGGCGTAAAAACCGTCGTCCAGATGAAACAGGCCATGCGTTGTTTCCATCCAGGGCGCTCCGGCCCGCGGATGATAGGATTTCATCAGGTCCCAGTTTTTATAGTTCTGATGACCGTTCGTTTCCAACGCGCCGATACGCATCCCGGGCAATGGCGCCAAGCGCGCGGCGACATTCTTGTTCCAATCCACAAGGATGGGGTTGACCGTCAGGTCCGCGCAAAAGCAGGGAACATTTTGCTCGTGGGCCAGGCGGGCGATTTTCAGGCTCATGCTCAGCGTTTTGGCAATCGGCTTTAAGGCGATGGCGCGATACCCCATCTCGATGCGTTCCCGCGCGTCCCGGTCCGAATGCGCGCTCTCATCCGCCGCCAAACGCACCGGGATGTTGCGCACATCCACACGGTATTCTTCCGGGAAAGGTTCCTCCAGAATCATGATCCGTTCCAGAGCTCCTATTTTTTGGGCATGCTCCAGCAGTCGCATCAGGCGATCCTTGCTGTCATACCGGCCGTTGGCGTCCAGGTAATACGGAATGCGGTGATTGTCCATATAGGGAATATCGCTGTGGCCAATGCTCTCATGAATGGCTGTCAGGCGTTGTTTGTCCCAGGCCAGCATTTTATCCAAATCCCCGTCCTTGTCCGGGTCGGCGCCGATTTTTATTTTGATGAAAAAATAACCATCGGCCACTGCCTTGACAATGTCGGCCTGGGGGACGCCATAACTCATCAAGGGAATACTGGCCAGTTCACGATGCCGATGCGCGAGGGCCTTGCGATAATCCGCGGGAATCATTTCGTCAAACGTGTGCAATCCATTTTCAGCCGCGTACAGCATCCAGGCGGCGTTATCCACGGCTACCAGCGCGTTGAGCGCAAAGGTCAGACGCAGGTTCCGATACCCGGTGATGGTTTGGCCGTATTGGTACGTGGCCGGCAACAGGTCGTCCAGCAGGGTCATCGGGTGGTCGAATCCCCGCTTTTCCGCCTCGCGCAGGGCAAAGGCCGTCATGAGAAACATCACTGCGTTACCGGCGGCTTCGGGGTTGGCTATGAACACCGCGGCATCGGACCAGAGCGTGCTTTGCGTACCCAGACCGAGGCCCAACTTCCCATTACGGCTTTCCATCAGGGCAACAACCTGCCATAGTTCCTTGAGGTAGGCGCCCTTGAAGCCGAAGGGCGAACCCAACAGCTCGCGTTCAAAGGCAAGGTTTGTGCGTTTTAATTGGATCATGACGACATCCCTCTGTTAATATTTCGACGCGGCGCAAAGCGCCTTGTCCCTCGACTCCGCTCGGGATCCTGAACCTGTCGAAGGGCTCAAGGTTAAGGCGTTTCTTGCTGGATTGCTTAATTTCAATTTCGCATAACGGCGTTGAACTGTCAATTGACTTTGATAGACCCCACGCCCCTTTTTATTTGGCATAATGGTTCCATCCATGTATGGTTAACCCGGATATTTCACGCTTAGCGTGAAATATCCGCCTTATGGGCTTCGACGCGCCCCGTAAAAGCGGGGCTTGCTCAGGGTTTGCCTTTCGGCGCGGCGCAGGGTTAACCTTGAGCAAGGTGCGCAAGCGCCGCGCCGACGCATCAACAGAGATTCGAAACAGTTGCTCCGTATGATATCAGACGCATCCAACATTCATTCCCGGAAGGTAGCACAACGCCTGCCGCCCTGGATCCGGGTCCGCCTGCGGTCGGACGGTCATTTCTCCAAAGTGCACGCAACCCTCCGTGCGGGAGAACTGCACACGGTATGCGAAGGAGCGCACTGTCCAAATAAGCTGGAGTGTTATAACCGGGGCACGGCCACGGTTATGATCCTCGGCGACACGTGCACGCGTTGTTGCAAGTTTTGCGCCGTGCGCGGCGGGGTTCCACCCCACCCCGCCGATCCCCGCGAGCCCGAGCATGTGGTTACAATGGCTCGTACCCTGGGCTTGCGGCACGTGGTCGTGACGAGCGTCACGCGTGATGATTTGGACGATGGCGGCGCCGGGCTCTTTGCCGAGACCATTATTCAGCTCAAGCGCCTGAAGGGCGTCACGGTTGAAGTGCTGACGCCTGATTTTCAGGGTAAGCGCCATCTGTTGGAGACCGTCCTGGCGGCCGGACCGCATGTGTTCAACCATAATCTGGAAACCGTCCGCCGGCTCCAGCCGGACGTGCGACCGCAGGCAGATTATGACCGCTCTCTCCAAGTACTGCGCATTGCGGCCGCGTGGCGGCCAAAGCTGATTGTAAAATCAGGCCTGATGGTCGGTCTGGGCGAAACCGATGACGAACTGATGGTGGCCATAGCTGATCTGCGCTCCGCCGACTGTCGGAGCCTGACGCTTGGCCAGTACCTGGCCCCCTCCCCGCGTCACTGGCCGGTAGCGCGCTTTGTCCCCCCCGAACAGTTTGAGCACTATCGCCGGTGCGCCCTGGCCATGGGGTTCCTGGCCGTGGCAGCGGGCCCCTTGGTACGTTCCTCTTACCAGGCGGACCAGCTCATGGCCGACCACCAGCAAAATTCCAAATTCCAAGCTCCAAATTCCAAGGAAAAACAATCAACGAAGTCAAATGACAAACGCAACCCGGTGGCGAGAGATTGGAGCACAATGCACGGTGCAAGTCGTCTGCGCAGCGGCAATACGGACTTGTGACATCCTGACGGGAACAGGGGAATGGGCAGCATGATGGCGCAGGGCGAATTGCGGGTCCCGAGTCTGACGAGGGGTTTGAAAAGCAAGGCAAGTTTGGCTCAGATGCGCCAGCGCCGCGCGCAGCGCTATACCCGTGTATGCGCAAGCGCGGAAATGGCGTAGATGAGCCGAAATCGCCATGGCCTTTTCAAACGCAATTCGCACTGCTCTTGCCGATCACCGGCGATCAACGCGGTCTATAAGTGGCTAAATGCGGCCTTGGGTAATAAAAATCACACGCTATTTACGGAAGGACCATATTTTTTGGAATTTGGAATTTGGATTTTTCTCAGTCTTTTGCTATTAACTTAACCATTCCTAATTTATGATGGATAAATATATATGTTATCGCCTGGCGCAGATTATCAGCCGGACCCTGCCGCGACGGTTTGCGTACTGGCTGGGACTGCGCATCGCCGACCATTTTTATGCGTCTGATCACATCGGCCGCCGCGCAGTCATGTCCAACTTCCGGCAGATTCTGACCATGCAGGGCATAGCCGCTTCGGACAAAACACTTGAGCAGATGGCACGGAAAAATTTCCAGTATTTCGGC